>CAMJJL010000009.1 GCA_946406145.1 uncultured Clostridia bacterium
AACAGACACGGCTGGCTACCGTGTCCACTACCTTAATTTATATTGTAGGAGGTGATACAACAAAACATAACAGTTATGAAATAATCACCCACCAGTAATATGAAAAACAATAAAACACATAGAAAAGAACATGATCCGCCGGATATCCGGTGCTTCTGTAAAAAACACGCTGCCGAGTATACAAACTCAGGCAGTTTTATTTTGAAACGACTCAATTACAGCCAAGCTACCCTAGAAAAGTGTGATAAATGCGATAGGCTTGGTTTTGATTTTATACTAATAACCCTGAAATCAAAGAATCAGTAATCAAGTATGCGAAGTGAAAAATCGCATCATTTATAGATTATCGATTTTGATATATAACAAAGGAGAGCTTTATATGAAGGCTACTTATGATAATACAAATAACAAAACTTTTGCAGCTTTGAAACTGATTGAATATATCTATCACTGCGGAATGATTAAGAAACATGTTTTCACAAATATCTTAATGGAATACTCCGAGCGCATTGATGTAAGTCAATTCAAGATATAAGGCTGCGGAAAAGGAGAAAACCATGTACGGATATCATAATCCCTATCTGAACGAAAGCAGAAAAGCAGCAATCTATGCCCGTGTGTCGACAGAGCACGAGGAACAGCTTTCGGCTCTGGAGAATCAGAAGGATTGGTACAAGCCGATTCTGGAACAGCATCCGGAGTGGGAGATCGTTCAGATGTATGTGGACGAAGGCGTCACCGGTACCTCTGCGAAGAAAAGAAAAAACTTCCTGAAGATGATATCGGATGCCGAATGCGGCAAATTCGATCTGATCCTTACCAGAGAGGTATCAAGGTTTGCCAGAAATACCGTTGATACCTTGCAGTATACCCGCAGCCTGAAAGCAAAAGGAGTTGAGGTCTATTTTATCAACGATAACATCAGAACTTTTGATGGTGACGGCGAGCTTCGATTGACGATCATGGCGACGCTCGCTCAGGATGAAAGCCGCAAAACGTCCATCCGCGTGAAAGCCGGACAGCAGACATCTATGGAAAACGGCGTTTATTACGGAAACGGCAGCATTCTGGGCTACGATAGGGTCGGAAAGGAAATGGTAATCAATCCTGAGCAAGCGAAAACAGTGCGTATGATTTACGACTGGTATCTTGCGGGCGAGGGACTTCGATCTATTCAATTCAAGCTGGAGCAGGCAGGTCGGCTGACAGCCATGGGCAAAACTACATGGCACATGACTAATATCTCGAAGATACTGAAAAACACCTTCTACTGCGGTATCATCACCTACCATAAGCAATGGACGCCGGATTATCTTGAACAGAAAAAGATCAACAATCACGGAGAGATCGAAAAAACAGTTGTTCAGGGTACGCATGAACCGATCGTGACCGTAGAGGAGTTTGAGGCTGTGCAAAAGAGGTTTCAAATGAATCATAAGGAACACCCTGAATCAGGCGCAGGACAGAAGCGAGAGTATACAGGACAGCCGATCGATATTTGGACAGAATTACTGATCTGCGAGTGCGGTCACCATTTCAGTCGCCGCTTTTGGCATACTGACAGTAAGCATAAAATCTTTAGCTATCTGTGCTATGGTACGATCAAATCGGGATCGGTAAGAACACGCCAAAACAAAGGATTGCCGATTGAGGGGATCTGTTCGGTTCCGAATTTACCGAGTTGGAAACTGGAAATGATGGCAAAACGTATTTTTTCCGAGTTTTCAAAAGATACCGAAACAATCGTGAATCTTGCTCTCTCGATCCTTGATAAACACATAGATGATAAGAAAAAACAGAAGGATAACGACGATTTGGTCCGTCAGTATCATAACGAACGCGAAAGACTGAAAAAGCGTCATAATAATCTTGTGGAAATGCGGGCTGACGGGGAAATCACAAAAGAGGTATATCGGGCAAAAGTAGCTGAAATCAATAGCAGATTGAAAACGATTGACGATGAAATCGTCCGGCTTGAATCGGAAGAAGAACAAAAGCAGAACAATTATTCACATGAGGAAAAGATTACTCTGTTGAAGTACCATCTGTTTCAAACAGTGTATCCCGGTGAAGGTGGTAATATCCCCGATGGATTACTGCGAGCCTTTGTATCGAAAATTGTTGTTCATAAGGATAGTCTGGACTGGTATCTTCGCTTTCGTCCTGATGACAGTCCAGCAACCGATGAGCCGCAAAAGATTGCAGAATACTCGTTCACAAAGGAAGATGCAAAGAAATACCTATACTCCTATTCTCACCAGCGCCGGGTGTTGAAGTGGTATGATATAAAAGCGGCGGTGTTTATATGATTATTACATAAATAAAGGTATTAAAAATATATACCGAGGATCTGATGTGCGATTATATGAATCGCATCATTGATAGATTCTCGGTTTTGTTATATATAAAAGAAAACACGAAAGGAGTGAAGAAAATGTACGGATACTATACCAACCGACTGAATGAAAACAGGAAAGCGGTGATCTATGCCCGCGTTTCGACCGAACACGAAGAGCAATTATCGGCGTTGGAGAACCAGAAGGATTGGTACAAGCCGATCCTGCAGCAGCATCCCGAATGGGAGGTTGTGAAGATGTATGTTGACGAAGGAATAACCGGAACATCGGCGAAAAAGAGAAAACAGTTTATGAAGATGATCTCGGATGCCGAGAAAGGGAAATTCGACCTGATACTGACCCGTGAGGTGTCGAGATTTGCCAGAAACACCGTAGATACCTTACAATACACCCGCAGCCTGAAAGCGAAAGGCGTTGAAGTCTATTTCATCAATGACAACATCAGAACCTTTGACGGTGACGGCGAGCTGCGGCTGACGATTATGGCGACGCTCGCCCAGGATGAAAGCCGCAAGACTTCTATCCGTGTAAAGGCAGGACAGCAGACCTCGATGGAAAACGGCGTTATTTATGGCAACGGCAACATTCTGGGCTATGACAAAGTCGGGAAGGAAATGATCATCAATCCCGAACAGGCTAAAACTGTCAGAATGATCTTTGACTGGTATCTGGCAGGAGACGGAGTCCGCACGATTCATTCCAAGTTGGAGCAGGCAGGTCGATTGACTGCTACCGGTAAAACAGAGTGGAAAACGCACTCTATTTCAGCTGTCTTGAAAAATACATTTTACTGCGGTATCATCACCTATCATAAGCAATGGACGCCGGATTATTTGGAACAGAAAATGATCCGCAATCACGGCGAAATCGAATACACTGTTGTGCAGGGAACGCATGAACCGATCGTAACTGTGGAAGAATACGAGGCGGTTCAAAGGATCATGAGCAGCAAGCGTACTGTGATTACTGACCCCAAAACACGCACAGAATATGTTGTCGGTAAGCCTAAGCCGACATCTGTTTGGTCGGAATTGATGAAATGTGAATGCGGTCATAACATCCACAAAAAGAAATGGCTCAAGTATAAGGGGAAGACAAGTTATGCCTTTCAATGTGCCGCGACAATTAAAACAGGAACATTTTCGGCACGGATGAAAAAGGGTCTGTCGACGAATGGGATTTGCCGTGTTCCGATGATCCCTCAGTGGAAGATGGAAATGATGGCGAAGTACATCTTTGATCGATATTCCCGTGAAACGGAAGGGATCATTGATCTTGCCGTTTCTATTATAGACAAACACAAGGATGATGAAGAACCAAGGCAGGACAATACCGCGCTGATCCGGCAGTATGATGACGAAAAAAACAAGCTGCAAAAGCGCTTGGATAATCTGATCGAGATGCGTGCCGATGGCGAGATCACCAAAGACTACTTTCTGAACAAAACGACCGAGATCGAAGCAAGGTTGAAAGCGATAGAAGACGAGCTTGCGAAGCTCAAACCTCAAGAGCAGAAAGAGACGAAGCCACGCGACCTTGACGAGAGGATCGCGCTCTTCAAATACTTTCTGATGCAGAGCATCTATCTGTCTGATGACGAAAATATCCCGGAAGACATCATCAGAGCCTTCGTTTCGAAAATTATCGTGCATGAGAGCTCGTTTGACTGGTATTTGCGATTTGTGCCCGAAATGCCGCCGGAGACGCTCAAAATAAGCGGAAATCGCCAAAAAAGCGCAAAAATTTCTCCCACTTGTAATGTGTTACGCAGGCTGCAATCAGCAACAAGTAAGAGTTGACGGATATCGGTTGAGATTGCCACTCGTCGACGCTCGCCGTATTTGCTGAGAGCAGTCACGCCTGACTACTCTCGTGCTCATGTGGCGGCTCCTCCTCTCCCCAAAGAGCAGGGGCTTTCGGGGACCCCGGAGGGCTTCGCAATGACAATCGAACATAGTTTAACCCAATAACAAAGCGCTGTGATTTCGGTCACAGCGCTTTTTGTGTCTCTCAAAAAACAAAGATCATTAGATTTTTTGTTGACAGTATTTTCATCTGCTATTATAATAGGAGTGACAAATTATAAAGAAAGGAGTTATTCTATGTCAGTGTTTATGATCATTATGGGTATCCTGATGGTGATTTGCGGTATCGTCTGCGTTGCGACGCCGCTCTTGACCACCTTCAGCCTGATGTACTTTTTCATGATCCTGCTGTTTGTGACCGGTATCACATTCCTGATCGATAGCATCAGATTTCGTTTTGTTCCGGGCATCATTCTGGCGATCCTGTCCTTGATCTTAGGTGGATTCATCGTGTTCTCTCCGAGCATGTCTTTCGTGACAGAAACGATCCTGCTGTACATTATGGCAGGCTGGTTTTTGGTTCGCGGAATCTTCGGCTTGGTCAACGTGATCCGTATGAGAAAGGAGATCGGCGGCGGATTCTTTGTGCTGGGGCTGATCGTCTCGATCCTCGTGATCATTGCCGGTATCTATTCATTCATTCATCCGGCTGTTTTTGCAGGCGCTCTCGGCATTATGGCGAGCGTCTACTTCATCGTGGAAGGTATCGACCTGATCGCTGCCGGCTGTATCGGCGGTGGCAACCGCATGAGACCGGCGTAATCTTTCTGTGATCTTACAAAAACCTCTGAGTGTGTTTTACATTCGGAGGTTTTTTCAATATATACTAATTTGCTGAAACCAAAACGGCGTTTCAATTGTATTACTTATGAAGGAGGGAGATAATGGCTGATGTATTGTACGCAGGACTGAGCTACGACGCGGCACTGGCAAAGTATGCCGACACGGTTGCCGGTGTATGCGTGATGCGGCTGCAAAACTGGGCTGACGCCGAGGATTGCTTTCAGAATACCTTTATCAAGCTCTTTCAAAAGTCTCCCGACTTCCGATCCGAAACCCATCTGAAAGCATGGCTGATCCGCGTTGCCGTTAACGAATGCCGCAATTATATCGCGAAAAACCGCCGTTTTCTCTCCCTTAAGGCAACAGATAAAGCAACGGCAGGCGAGCTGTCGGCATGGCATGACAATGAACGCGACATATCCTGGGCGCTCATGCGCACGGAGCCTAAGTACCGCGAGGTGCTGTATCTCTACTACTGCGAGCAGTATAAGGTCGCGGAGATCGCCGAGATTCTAAGCATAAAGCCCAATACCGTGAAAACCCTGCTCAAGCGCGGCAGAGAGAAGCTCAAACAAATCTACGGAGGTGACGAGGATGAATCAAGTGAACTTTGACAGCCTGAACAACATCAAAGCGCCCGAGCAGTGGATTAAAAACGCCGCCGCCATCCCCGAGACTTCCGTAAAAAAGCGCGATTTTCCGCTCTATCGTGTCGCCGCCGCGGCAAGCATCGTGCTGGTGAGCGTGATCGGTCTGCTGATATATTTGTCCTTCGGCAATCACGCGCCGATCGAACTGCGCGACAATGCCGTCGGCGGCGTGCCGTCGACCGAGACGGCAGGGGATAGATCATTCCCCGATGACGGAGAACTCCCGAACCTTGATGCGATACTCCCGACATTGCCTCGTGTCTATCCAACCGACGCGGCAGGTGAGCCTGTGATCGAATCACCCACAGAACCAAAGGCGGCAAGAGAAAAGCCATCTGTCACGACGCCGACGGAAAAGGGACGCTCGGGCACAAAGACCGTCAGTCCTACCGAAATCGCGGAGGAACCGACACAGGGAGCGCCGTCGACGCAGGCTCCTGAGCAGACTGATCCTCCGATCCCGACAGAGCCGCCGGAGGTACCGATCCCGACCGAGGGTCATGGGGAGGTTATCGCTGGCAGGATCTGCTTTACCGCGACCTTTCCCGCGTCTCTGATCGAAGAGGGCGAGCCGATCTACTGTATGTATCAGGAACTTGGCTACGCAATTGTTGCGGAGGATCAGCAGGATCTGCCGGTGCAGTATACCGTGATGAAAAACGGAATGGTGTTCGCTATGTATGAACCGGTTGATTATGATTACGGAGAAGCGTCAACGACCTTTGAGTATATGTTTTATCAAAACGGAAAGGTGCTCGCACGAGGTACGATGACGGTGTAGGGTGAATCGGAATCCTTAATGATGGCAACATCCATTGTAGGGGCGGTGCATCTCCTCAACAGACATCACAATTTGACCAATTTCCTGCCGTGGGAGGGTCAAGACCCTCCCCTACAAAAAACGTCTAAGAATGGAGGTTTTATCATGAAAAGAGTATTAGCGTTATGTTTAGCATTGATCATGCTTTTCGGCTGCGGCGCCGTTGCGGCGTCGGCTGAAAGCAATGATGACTATTTGAAGAAGCTGACACCTGCCTTGATCAAAGAGATCAATGACTCTACCGACGTTATGATCGAGGTATATATCTTTTTGAAGAATTGCCCTGAGGCACAGCATGTTGAGGAGATCATCAGTCAGAAATACACATGGACGAACCAGCAGGAGCATCTGATGTATTACCGCAGGGAAATGTCAGCGATCATCGGCGCCTATGTGCAAGGCTTTATCGATGACAACGCCGATTTGCTGTATCAAGTCATCTGTCAGACCGACGCCGCTGAGTTTGTTATCGCGGAAGTATCGAAGGAGAACGTACCCAAATTAGCACAACTGGAAATCGTAAAAGATATGGATACGTATGGTTTGTACAGCACGCCAACGGCGATCACAGAAATGATCGCTCCCGCCGCGAATGAACGGTATTATGATCCGCGTTATCCCATCACTGCGAGAGATATCGATCTCAGAGATTATTACCAGTTCAGCGATTCAGACGCGTACGCCGTTCACTTTTATGTGAGGAATTTGGGATATATCGACGTCATGATCGAGGAGCGCATCGGCGACTGGTTGCTCGAATGTTCCCATCCCGAGCCGTTCCTCTTTGTGAATGATCAGCTGTACGGCTTCAAAGAGGCGTATGACGCGGGGCTGATGACTGACGATATGCTCGAAGAGCTCGCCGGCTCATCTTTTAAGGGCGATTATGTTTACCCACTTTTGACCCGTTATATCAAAGGTGACGCGGATGGTGACGGTGATGTGAATATCATCGACGCGACCTGTGTTCAGCGGCATGATGCCGGGATCGCCACTACCTCTTTCTTTCAACCGCTTGCGGATGTGGACGGAGACAGCGAGGTCAGCATCATCGACGCGACCCTGATCCAGAGAAGCGAGATTGGATTGTATACGATCGAATAATATCTCCGGTACATTGACTTATTGAGAGGAGAATGAACATGAAAAAAGTAATAGCATTAGTTTTGGCGACGGTATTTATGTTGAGTTGTTTTGCAGCGACGGCTGTATCTGTTGAAGCGGCGACAAAGCTGCCCTCGGGCTACTATGTAGTCGGATCGTTCAACAATTGGACGCTCGACAAAGCGTATCGTATGCAGAGCGAACTCTATGATCGCGATAATGATAAGGGAGAGTATTATCTTCTGAAAGGGATCAGGTTGAGCGCCGGTGACGAGCTGAAAGTAGGATATACCGAAAACGGTCTAAAAATCAGCGCGTGGTATCCCGACAGCGGTCCGCAGACGAATTATGTCATTTCAGAGGATTCCTATTATAATATAGCGTTTGCTCTTCCGAGTGACGAAACCTTAGGCGATTGGGATTGGCAGCTTTGGGTAGAGCCCTGTGATCCCCCTACCGACGACACTACGCCCGTTGATCCCGAGCCTGTGATCAATCATACCAAAAAGCTGTGGGACAATCGCCAAACGCCTGCCGCCGAGGATATTGAAGAAGCCGTGAATGAGCAGTTTAACAGCCGTACATGGATCAACGCCGAGGATATCATGGTCTTTAATACCTATCGCTTCAATTCTGCGCCTGCATACGTAGTAGATTTCGGAGTAAAAGGATATGGCATTTACTCCGAAGTGATCACGGAAGAATACTTCGGTGATTACCTCTTCTGGTCGGCTTCTTCCTACGAGCCGAGTATCTACGTTGATAACAAGTTATATACCTTTACAAAGGCGTATCAAGCGAGTGTTCTTACGCAAGAAATGCTCGCGGAACTGGCAGAAGCGGACTATCGGGGCGGCGGCTATTACGGCGAGAACAGTTGCAGGGTACTGCCTGTGATCAAAGGTGACGCGGACGGTGACGGCGCGTGCACGATCATCGACGCGACCTGCGTTCAGAGGCATGAAGCCGGGGTGGCTGTGAACTCGTTCTTTAAGCCCCTCGCGGATGTGAACGGTGACAGCGAGGCGAACATCATCGACGCGACCTTGATCCAGAGAAGCGAGATTGGATTGTATACGATCGAATAACCCCCTTTTCATCCCCTTTACAAGGCGCTGTGGCAATAGTCGCGGCGCCTTTCTCTTGTATGACAGAAAAATAACGAATAGTTATTGACTTTTGCGCTTTAATGTGTTATCATATCCGCAGTACCGAGGAAAGGAGTTATGGAGATGACTGTTTTGACAACTGAAAAAACCAATAACTACTTTACCTTTACCTACGCGCGCTTTTATGCGGGCTTTTATTGCTTTGCAAAGAATGAGTAAGCTGCTCGAACGGTAACAGGTGCTTTATTAGATTAGTAAGCGGTTCTGTTTTCGGGCAGAACCGCTTTTTTTGAGGTGCTGTCCAAGAAGCGGAGTGCAAAGCACGAACGCTGATTGGGTGAGAGCTACTGCGAAATACCGAAATCAATCATTGTAAAATGAAGAATTGTGGGAGGGCTTCGCCCACACCCGACTTTTATTAAACGGAAGGTGAGAGTATGGATAAGCTGCAGGAGGCACGGACGCAGATCAATGAGATCGACAGCGAGATGGCGGCGCTGTTTGAACGCCGTATGCAGGCGGCGAGGGTGATTGCCGAGTATAAGAAGGAACGCGGCTTGCAGATCTATGACGCGAAGCGTGAGCAGGCGGTGATCGAGAAGAACGCCGCCGCTATCAACGATCCCGACATTCGTTCGTATTATGTGCGGTTTTTGCAGGATGAGATGGCGGTATCCAAGCAGTACCAGGAGCATATCATCAGCGGCGTGAAGGTTGCCTACAGCGGTATCGAAGGCGCCTATGCCAACATCGCCGCCAAGCAGATCTTCCCTTACGGCAAGCTGATCTCCTACCGCGATTTCCGTGCCGCGTATGAGGCAGTGGAGAGGGGAGAATGTGATTGCTGTGTGCTTCCCATCGAAAACAGCTATGCCGGTGAGGTCGGTCAGGTGATGGATCTGATGTTCCAAGGGTCGCTGTATGTCAACGGGCTCTATACCCTGCGCATCACCCATCATTTGTTGGGTGTTCCGGGCGCGAATATCAAGGATATCAAAACGGTCGTCAGCCATCCGCAGGCGCTGGCGCAGTGCGCGGAGTATATCCGTGAGCACGGCTATGAAACGGCGGAGTACGCCAATACCGCAAAGGCGGCTAAGGCGGTGAAGGACGGTTGCGACAAGAGTATTGCGGCGATCGCTTCCGCGGAGACAGCACGGCTGTACGGGCTCGAACAGCTCGACCATGACATCAACGAAAGCGCGTTGAACTCCACCCGATTCGCGGTGTTCTCACGCGTGGAGAATAAACAGGTGAACACCTCGGGCGACAGCCGCTTTATGCTGATGTTCACCGTAAAAAACGAGGCAGGTGCACTGGCACAGGCGCTGAATGTGTTGAGCAGCTACGGCTTCAATATGCGTGCTTTGCGTTCACGCCCGATGAAGGATCTGGCGTGGGAGTATTACTTCTATATTGAGGCAGAAGGTGACGAAACCGGTCAGAACGGCTCCGATATGCTGCGGCACCTCGGTCTTCATTGCGATATGCTCAAGGTGGTCGGACACTTCTCCGACGAAGTGATTTTACAAGAGGATTAACAATTTGTCATTGCGAGGGCTTTAGCCCGTGGCAATCTCAACTGCTGATGATAGGATGATTCCAATGAACGTTTTACATATGGATCTGGGCGCGGACAGCTACGATATCGTGATCGAGCGCGGCGCTCTGCAACAAGCAGGAGAAACCCTCGACCTCGACCGCAAGGTGCTGGTCGTGACCGATGACGGTGTTCCGAAACAATACGCGCAGAAGGTAGCGGCAATGGCAAAGGACGGTATCATCGTGACCGTGCCGCAGGGTGAGGACAGCAAGAGCATCCCGTCATTCTCAGCGATCCTCTCGCGGATGCTCAAAGAGGGCTTTTCGCGAAAGGACGCGGTCGTCGCTGTCGGCGGCGGCGTGGTCGGCGATCTCTCGGGCTTTGTCGCGGCAAGCTACATGCGCGGCATCGACTTCTACAACATCCCGACGACGGTACTCAGTCAGGTGGATTCCTCCATCGGCGGCAAAACAGCGGTGAATCTGGATGGGATCAAGAATATCGTCGGCGCGTTCTATCAGCCGAAGAAGGTGCTGGTCGATCTTGACCTGCTCGCGACGCTGGACAGCCGACTGGTCAGCGAGGGGTTAGCCGAAGCGTTGAAAATGGGATTGACCTCGGATGCGGAACTGTTTGAATTATTCGAAAAAGGAAATATAAGTGAGAACATGGACGAGATCATCACACGCTCCTTGATGATCAAAAAGAGCGTTGTGGAAGAGGACGAGAAAGAACAGGGTCTCAGGAAGATCCTTAACTTCGGTCACACCATCGGACACGGTATCGAGGCGTATGAGGAGCGCCACGGGCTGTATCACGGCGAGTGCGTCGCGATCGGGATGATCCCGATGGTCAGCGATGATTTGCGACCGCGGTTGATTCGGATTCTGGAGAGTCTGCGGCTCCCGACGTCGGTCGGTCTGAACGCAGATGAGATCTATGAAGCGATGACACACGACAAAAAGGGCGAGGGCAATCAGGTGACGGTCATCACCGTACCCAAGCCCGGTGAATATGAGATGAAAAAGGTGCGGTTCAAGGAGCTGTACCCGAAGATACAAATGATAGGGATATAGTCTTCTCCTTGAGGGGAAGGTGTCATCCGTAAGGATGAGGTGGAAACACTTCCGGCGAATCAATCTTAATATAAAAAACACATCCTGAGATGGGAATAATCACTATGAAAAATACATTCGGAAACAGTATAGCTATCACCCTGTTCGGCGAGAGCCATGGCGCGCAAATCGGCGCGGTGCTGGACGGCTTGGCGCCGGGCATTGCCATCAATGATGATTTTATCCGCACTCAGCTCGATCATCGCCGCCCTGTCGGCAAGATCGGTACTCAACGCCATGAGGCGGATGAATACCGGATCGTCAGCGGAGTCTTTGAGGGTAAAACGACCGGTACACCGCTCACGATCCTGATCCCCAACATTGCTCAGCACAGCAAGGATTATGCCGCGACGCGTTCACTGGCGCGGCCCGGTCATGCGGATTTTACCGCCTACGCCAAATACCACGGCTATGAGGATTATCGCGGTGGCGGTCACTTCTCGGGACGTATCACCGCGGCACTGGTAGCGGCAGGCGCGATCGTGTTATCCGCCCTGCGTGACAAGGGGATCGAAATCGGTACGCATATCCGCTCCTGCGGCGGTGTTGCAGACATAGATTTCGGCGACATCAAGGCGGATATCGCAAGGCTCAATGCGCTCGATTTTGCCGTGCTCGACAGTGAAAAGGGCAACGAGATGAAAGCGCAAATCGAAGCGGCGGCAAAGGACGGCGACAGCGTCGGCGGCGTGCTGGAGACCGCTGTGATCGGAATGCCGGCAGGCGCCGGCGAGCCGTGGTTCGATACCGTCGAGGGTGTGCTCAGTCATGCGCTGTTCTCCGTACCTGCCGTCAAGGGCGTGGAGTTCGGCGACGCATTCGCGATGGTGAACAGCAGGGGCTTCGACTACAACGACAGCTATTATATTTCTGATAAAGAAATAAAAACAACGACCAATCATAACGGTGGTGTGAACGGCGGCATCACCAACGGCATGCCGATCGTGTTCCGCTGTGCCGTCAAGCCGACGCCGTCCATCTTCAAGGCACAGGATACGGTCGATTTCATCAAAGGTGAAAATTCTGTATTAGAATTAAAGGGCCGTCACGATCCCGCTGTGATCCACCGCGCACGAGTGGTGGTGGACAGCGTGACCGCATTGGCGCTGGCGGATCTGCTGGCGCAGCGATACGGGACGGATTGGCTGGCGCAATAAGCTGTAGGGACGAGCATTGCTCGTCCGTGGACGTTGTACAAAGCAACCAATATAGATAGGAGAGAAACGATGATCGGCGGATGACCAATGGTCATCCCTACGAAAAACGTGACCATATGGACTACGGATTGATCGGAGAGAAGCTGCCGCACAGCTTTTCCAAAGAGATACACGAGAAACTGGGATATTACCAATATTCTCTGAAAGAATTAAAAAAAGAAGAACTCCAAGATTTTATTCTGCAAAAGAATTTTAAAGCGATCAATGTCACCATCCCCTACAAGCAGGATGTGATTCCGCTGCTTGACGAGATCGATCCCGACGCACAGGCGATAGGCGCCGTGAATACCATCGTCAACCGCGACGGCACCCTCTGCGGCTACAATACCGATTTCGGCGGCATGAAGGCGCTGATCGAGCGCGCAGGCGTGGTGATGAAGTATAAGAAGGTGCTGATCCTCGGCACGGGCGGCACCTCGCTGACGGCGAGGGCGGTCTGTGATCGCATGGGTGCAAAGGAGATTTTGCGCGTTAGTCGCCGTGAGTGTGAGGGCGCGATCACCTATGATCAGGCGTATGCCGCGCACGGTGACGCGGATGTCATCATCAACGCGACCCCCTGCGGTATGTTCCCGAGCATCTTTGACTGCCCGATCGATATCGATCGGTTTTCGCGGCTCAGTGGGGTGATCGACGTGATCTACAATCCCCTGCAAACGCAGTTGGTGTTGTCGGCAAAGAAGCGCGGTATCGATACCGAGGGCGGCTTGTATATGCTGGTCGCGCAGGCGGTGCTGGCGGCGGAGAAATTCCTCGGTCGAGAGCTGGACGTCGTCAAACTGACCAACAAGATCTATAATGAGATATATTTCGATAAAAGAAATATTGTGCTGAGCGGTATGCCTGCTTCGGGCAAGTCGACCGTCGGCAAGCTCGTTGCCGATCAGCTCGGCCGTGAGTTGATCGACACCGACTGCCTGATCGTGGAGCGCGAGGGGCATATCCCGACCATTTTCAAGGAAAAGGGAGAGCAATACTTCCGCGATCAGGAGACCTCCGTGATCAGAGAAGTGTCCGCATACAGCGGCAAGGTGATCTCCCTCGGCGGCGGTGCTGTCATGCGCCCTGAGAACGTCGAGGCGCTGCAGCATAACGGCGCGATCTTTTTCATTGACAGATCGCCCGAGTACCTGATCCCGACCGGTGACAGACCGCTCGCGGATAAGAAGGAAAAGATCCTGCGCTTGTACAAAAAGCGCATCGATACCTATATGAATACCGCCGACTTTATCATCGACGGCGACTGCGATCCCGAGGACGTCGCGGATTCTGTGATTAACGGGGAGTAGTTCAACAGTCATTCCGAGAAGGGTGGGATACGCGTATCCAAGCCCGACGTGGGAATCCCATACAGAGAGATTATGATATCGGTTGAGATTGCCACGGGATGAACAGGGGTGTTCATCCCTCGCAATGACAATGCAGAAGGAGAACTTATGAAAATCTTAGTGATCAACGGACCAAATCTGAATATGCTCGGTATTCGTGAGCCGAATATCTACGGCAGGACGACCTATACCGATCTGTGCCGACTGATCGGGGATCATGCCCGGAGAATCGGTGTGGATGTCGAGCTGTACCAGAGCAACCACGAGGGGGATCTGGTCGATCGAATACAGGAAGCGTATGACAGGATCGACGGCATCGTCATCAATCCCGGTGCGTATACCCATACCAGCGTCGCGATCCTCGACGCGCTCAAGGCGGTGTCGATCCCCACAGTGGAGGTGCATATCTCCGAGGTGGACAAGCGTGAAGAATTCCGACAGATCAGCTACGTGCGGCTCGCGTGTTTCGCGACGATCACGGGTCACGGCGTGAATGGCTATTTGGAAGCGATGGACATGCTGAGGGAACGCTATGCAGGTTGAGATCAAGCCGTCCGCGATCCGCGGTACCGTCACAGCGCCGCCGTCAAAGAGCATGGCGCACCGTCTGCTGATCTGTGCAGGCTTGAGCAAGGGCGAGAGTATCGTAAGGCGGCTGGCGTTTTCACAGGATGTGAAGGCGACGATCGACTGTCTGAGCGCGTTAGGCGCCGAGATAAAGCTCGACGGTGATACGGCGTTTGTCAATGGGACGAATGTGCGGAAAGCCATTGGAAAAACCGCCGTGCTTCGTTGCAATGAATGCGGCAGTACCCTGCGCTTTTTCGCGCCGCTGTGCATGCTCAACGGTGAAGAAAGAGTGCTCATGGGCAGCCCTTATCTGATGACCCGTCCGATGGATGTGTACGAGAAGATCGCCCATGATCAAGGTATCCGCTTTGAAAAAGCGGAGGATCATCTCACTGTACAGGGGGTTCTGAAAAACGGCATCTATGAGGTGGCAGGCAATATCAGTTCCCAGTTCATTTCGGGGTTGTTGTTCACACTGCCCCTGCTCGACGGCGACAGCGAGATCCGCATTCTGCCGCCTGTGGAGAGCAAGCCGTATATCGATATGACGGTTGCGGCGCTGAAGGAGTTCGGAATTGAGGTCGAAACGTCATTGCGAGGAGCACGACAGGAATGTCGGGCGACGTGGCAATCTCAACCGATCATCTATCGGATCAAAGGCGGTCAGCATTACCGTCCTGCGGATGTGACCGTCGAGGGCGATTATTCCAACGCGGCGTTTTTTGAGGCACTCAACTATGCAGGCGCATCGGTCAAGGTCGACGGCTTGCGGGAAGCTACCCTACAGGGTGACAGCGTCTATAAAATTCTTTTTGAGAATATTAAAAACGGGATCGATCCGATCGATATCGCGGATTGTCCCGATTTGGGACCGATATCGTTCGCCGTAGCGGCATTGTGCGGCGACGCGAGGTTCGTCGGAACACGCCGTCTGCGGATCAAGGAAAGTGATCGCGCGGACGCGATGCGACAGGAGCTGCAAAAGCTCGGTATCGACGTCGAGGTAGGGGAGAACGAGGTGATCGTCCGCGGCGGCACGCTTCGACAGCCGACCGAGGTGCTCAGCGCCCACGGCGATCATCGGATCGTGATGGCGCTGTCTGTACTGCTGACCGTGACCGGCGGCGTGATCGACGGCGCTCAGGCGGTGAACAAGAGCTTTCCCGACTTCTTTGAAAAAATGCGAAACTTAGGTGCAGAGGTGCAAATCAATGGAATGGATCAGTAATTCAAGAATACTCATCGTGGGCTTGGGCTTGATCGGCGGCAGCTACGCCAAAGCGCTCAAACGCCTTGGCTATCATATCACCGCTATCGAACAGCGGCAGTCCGCGATTGACTACGCACTGGAGAATCATATCATCGACGACGGCTCTACCGCCGTAGACCGCGAGATCGTCGGCTCAGCTGACGCGGTGATCTTCGGACTGTATCCAAACGTGTTCAAGGAGTGGATTGCGCAGTATCAGGAGTATCTCAAGCCCGGCGCCATGCTCACCGACGTGACGGGCGTCAAGAGCTGTATTGTCTATGATATCCAGAAGCTGCTGC
Source organism: uncultured Clostridia bacterium (assembly GCA_946406145.1). Classification (GTDB taxonomy): domain Bacteria; phylum Bacillota; class Clostridia; order Oscillospirales; family Acutalibacteraceae; genus Ruminococcoides. The sequence goes on from CAMJJL010000009.1 coordinate 16,013, forward strand.
GGGATGACGTCGAGTTTATCGCGTCCCACCCGATGGCAGGTCGTGAGGTCTACGGTGTGGAGAATGCCGATGACAGGATATTCCGCGACGCGAACTTCATTATCGTTCCGACGGATCAGAATACCCCCGAGGGAATCCGCTGGGCCGGCGGTCTGGCGAGGATCATCGGTTTTTCGCGCATCTCGGTGCTCTCTCCCGAGGAGCATGATGAGATGATCGGCTACCTGTCCCAGCTGACCCACTGTATTGCGGTATCGCTGATGACCTGCTCCGACAACGAGCACTTGGTGGATTACACCGGCGACAGCTTTCGTGATCTGACCCGTATTGCCAACATCAATGACCTGATGTGGAGCGAACTGTTTATGCTCAACCGCGAGCCGCTGTTGAAATACATGGATATTTTTCTCGGCGAATTTGCCGCCCTGCGTGACATGATTCGTGACGGCAGGGTCGAGGAGCTCAGAGAAAAAATGCGGCTGAGCACCAAGAGAAGAGCGTATTTTAATAAATAAATCAGCCTTCCCCTTGAGGGGAAGGTGCTGAACAAAGTGAAGCGGATGAGGTGGAAGCCTTTCCGATTAATCTGTTTTCGGCAGGAAGTGGAAACGTTTCCACCTCATCCGATCAATTTGCCTTGACACGTGTCCGGCAAATTGCCCACCTTCCCCTCAAGGGGAAGGCTTAATAAAGGAAGGTGTAGTTTTATGAATATGAACATGGAATTTGAGCGCCAGCTGACTATCCCGATGGAGGTCAAGAAGATGTACCCCCTCGATGACGAGCTCAGGCAGATCGTCGCCGATCGGGCAAAGCAGGCGCAGGATATCTTTGCCGGCAAGGATGATCGCATCGTGCTGATCATCGGTCCCTGCTCCGCCGACAGAGAGGACAGCGTTCTGGATTATATCAGCCGCTTGCGTAAGGTGCAGGACAAGGTGGAGGACAAGATCTTCATCATCCCCCGTATTTATACCAACAAGCCCCGTACCACGGGCGCCGGCTATAAGGGCATGCTCCATCAGCCCGATCCCGAGAAGAAGCCCGATATGTTCAAGGGCATTGTCGCGATCCGCTCGATGCACATCCGTGCCCTGAAGGAAACAGGCTTCTCCTGTGCGGATGAAATGCTCTATCCCGAGAACCACCGCTATCTGGATGACATCCTCTGCTATGTCGCGGTCGGCGCAAGATCGGTCGAGAACCAGCAGCATCGTCTGGTATCCTCGGGTCTGAATATCCCTGTCGGCATGAAGAACCCTACCGGCGGCGATCTGTCGGTCATGATGAATTCCATCACTGCTGCACAGCACGGTCATACCTTTATCTATCGCGGCTGGGAGGTGCAGTCCCACGGCAATCCCTATGCGCACGCGATCCTGCGCGGTTATATGAACAAGCACGGTGAGAGCCTTCCGAACTATCATTATGAGGATATGACGCATCTGCTGCGTCTGTATACCTCGGGTATGTTCAAGAATCCCGCGTGCATTATCGATACCAACCATAGTAATTCAGGCAAGAATCCCTTTGAACAACCGCGTATCGTCAAGGAGGTCATGGCGGCACGGCGCTATAACACGGAGTTACAGCGTATGGTCAAGGGCTTCATGATCGAGAGCTATATCGAGGACGGTAATCAGGCGGTCGACGGCGGCTGCTATGGCAAGTCTATCACCGACCCGTGTCTTGGCTGGGACAAAACCGAGCGGATGATCCTCGACCTCGCGGATATGGTATAATTGTCAAAACAAGCAGAAAGAGACCCCACACAGAACAAAAAGTCCTGTGTGGGGTTGCTTCTAATATGAATTCTATTTATTGATAATCCGCTTCGTTGAATTCGATAGAAATGGGCATTGAACAACATACGCCGTCTTTTGTACAGTTCCACACAACGCATGTCCAATGAATATCCTCGGGATAATCGCTGAGATCAACATCGTAATACGGCCATCCGTATGCCCCGATGTATTCGGAATCAATTATATACTCTCCGTCGTTTGAAATCAGGTTCAGGTTACAGCCTGAGCTGTAATTTCCCCACGTGAAGCGGTATTTTCTGTCGCGGAGTTTCCTGACTGTGAGATCATGCGGCGGCAGTTCCATGACAGCCCGGTAACCGTATTCATCATCGGCTGAAAGCCGGTTGTCGTTTTGATCGATACCTGTAAGGTACAGTGTCAGCGCTTTGTTGACCGCGATCTCGTCCGCTCTGATATAATGCGGTTCGCTGTCAATAATGACCCAGCCGCCCGTGTCGGTATCGGGATCATAGATGTCGAGCTGGTAGCGTTCAAGTCCGAATTTATTTTCCTTTGCCTGTACAAGCATCATGTTGTCTCCTGCGTAGATGATGAACTCGAACTCGGGGACGTAGTTTTCAACGCTGTATTTTTTTGATTTACCGGTTGTGTTGTACCAACTGGTAAAGAATTTTCCGTCCGCGGAAATTGAACGTGCCGTATAAGTGTAGGATTTGCCGACTTCTACGTTGTCATCTAAGAACGTATAGTAGCCGTCTTTCATGACACCAGAGTCGCCGATCTTTTTCCAACCTGTGCTTTCCTTGCGATACAGACGCATTCTGCCCCCGGTATTGTTATGCTCGACCTGAATCTCCATGCTGTCGGCGCGAGGCGACAGCATTATAATAACAGGAGCCTTACCATATTTGAACTGAGGGCTTGATTGAAAATCGCTCGCAAACCCTTTGGCTTTGCAGCTCAAACATCTTACGGTATAATAGAGGATCGAGTCATATTCTGCTTCGTTATGTGTGTAGCTTGTTTCCCTAACGTCATCCAGCTTTTGCCATTCGGAAGAGTTGATTTTTCTGTAATACACACGGTAGAGGTCCGCGCCGTCGACAGCTCCCCATTTGATTCTTACGCCGTTGCTTACCGCTTCCATATCGGTGATCTGTGGGGTCTCCAGTTGAGGGTCATAGGTGTACGTCCAGCCATCATGATCAAAGTCAGAGGTGAACGCGGACAGATCGGTATTGATACAGCGTACAGTATAGCGGTAGGTCGAGCCGACATTGACGTCGGTGTCGATGAAGGTGCTTCCGCTTGTTTCGCCCATGCTTTTCCAAGTGTTATTGGCTTTACTCCAATAATACACGCGATATTTTTCCGCGCCTTTTACTTCGCTAAGACTGATTTCCACACCCTTGCCGATACTGCGGAAGCCCGTGATACGCGGAATGGGATCGTCTGCTTCGGTCGGTATAGGCTCAGTCGGTATAGGCTCAGTCGGTATAGGCTCAGTCGGTACAGGCTCGGTGGGTACAGGCTCAGTCGGCTGTACTTTATGCGGATAGGGCGTCCAATCGGCGGAACGATACGGCAGGTTCGCCAGATACCGCTGTATCGCTGTCACGTCCATGATGGTTCTCTCGCCGTCCTGATCGAAGTCGGAGAAGTAGGTGAGCGGATTTTCGACCATATCGGAGGGGATATTTTTGTCGCTCTCGGGATAATCCTGCATGCCTGCGGCACAGCGCCGGATCAAAGCCGCGTCAACGGACGTCAGCTTATTGTCGCCGTCCATATCGCCGATCAGTCTGCCCACGCCAATATCCGTCCATACGCGTTCGAGAGCGTCCAGCTCATACAGCTCGGCCGCGGATACGTCAAAGAATCGGTCGTGCTTAACGCTGTATACTCCCATGCCGAAGGCGAACGGCTCATATTGATCCTCGATATCAAGGACGCGGTTACCGAATTCGAAGTAACGCGGCGAGGTATACAGCGAACTTGTCTGCTTTTCTGTCGCTGCCTTGACGATCGCCCAATCGACCTCGCCGTTTTCGTCGGTATGCTCATAGATCTCGTCGTATTCTTCCAGCGTGTATTCGTTAAGGTGATATTGGCTGAGCAGCTTCTCTCTGTATTTGTACTCCTTCTGCGCTTCATCGGGAGTAGCGGGAGCGTTAGGGTCGGGCAGATTTCGCCAATCCGAAAGCCAGACGACGACATCGCCGTCTTGTCTGCCGTTCTCGTGCAGTTCTTTGCCCTCTGTATCAATGACCTGTAGGATTTTATGGTCAACGACCTTTGCCATATATCCCCAAAAAGACGCGTCTTCGTATGTCATCACGACATCAAAGACAGGGAAGCCGTGCTTGGCTCCGGCTTCTCGATAAGCGGAGCTGACTCCGGTCGCGTCGAGATAATCGTCGAGGGTATATCCGTCCTTGAGCGTGTAGGTATAGGTAATGACAGTATCGTTGACGGTATAGCTGACGTCGTACATACCGCCATATTCCTCAGTGGCGAGTGGGAAAACAAAGCCCTTGTTCTCATACCCCGGATAATCGGAGGCGATCTCAATAAAATTGCGGTCATAGTCGAACTGCGCTTTGATCGTTTTCGGCATACCCGCCACCACCATATGATAGGGATAAAGCGTATAAAACGGCGGCTGGGGTTCCTCCGCGGCTGACGCGCCTGTGACCGTGCAGGACAGCAGGACGCACAGCGTCATGATGAGCGACAGGATCGATAGTACTCTCTTCATTTTGTCCTCCTCTTTTCTGTTTGTCTACATTATATTAGGGATTCCATGTGTTTGCAATTGTTTTCAACAAATAATTCTGTGTTTACCACCAGACAGGAGCCTCGCCGACGATCTCGCCGTCGGAATTGTACAGATAGACCGTTTGATCCGATTTCGGCTGATCGATCCATGACGGGACGGGCGGATTCAGCTTGGGCGGCTGTATCTTGTAATACCTGCCGAATTTAGTTTCGATATAGTACAGATGATCGTCAGAGAACGCCTCGGGATCGTCGATCTGAGAAAGACCCGTCTGCGCCAGCGCGATGTATAGCTTGCCGTCAGCGCAAAGCTGAGAGGAATCGACCTCGGGCAGAGGGCTTGCTTCTGTTGGCGTTGGTTTTGAGGGCTCGGATGGCGTGATCATGCTGTCGGGTACGCTTGTTTCGGTGATGGATGCGGCGCTGTCAGTCGGCGCGGGCGCTCCCATGCCGTCGGTATCGGTCGCGCTTTGGGGTTCTGCTTCCCTCGTTTCGGCTGCCGACTCTGCTTGCTCGGTCGGCTCGGCAGGATGGGGAGCTGTTTCTGCTTTTGCCGTTGATCTGCTTTCCGTTCCCTTTGTATGCTCCGTTTCCTTGACCGCTTCCGTGGAGCCGATTGAGGGCGATGCAGCGGGAGAGGGCTTGGTCGGCAGATCAAACCCTGCGATGCTGCCGAAGTACGCGGCGCTCGCCGCACCTGCCAGCACAACGCTTGCGGCGATGGCGGCGTAGCGTACCTTTGCCTGAGAGGAAGCTGTTTTGGAGGCGCGCAGCTTTGCCGCCGCCAAAGCCGCTTCTATCGCGCTTGGTGAAACGTGTATGTGATCGATCGCCACTGTGTAGGCATTTGTTTTCATAGCGAACTCCTTTCGTTATTCTGTTTCTGTCAGCAGCTTTTTGAGCTGATCTCGCGCACGCCGCAGACCCGACTTGACGGTATTGACGTTCATACGCAGGATCGTCGCGATCTCGCTGACAGTATACTCTTCATAATAGTATAAATAGATGATGCTTCTGTAGTTTTTCGGCAAGCTCTGCAATTCTGCCATGATCTCAGGGGGCTTTTCCGCTTCGAGGTGCTCGTAGTCGTCGATGCCTCTGCGATTCCGTTTCCAAAAGGAACGGCTCAGATCACGGCATTTGTTGATCGTGACGCGGATCAACCAGCTTTTGAGGTGATCTTCCTCCTCGGGGATCTTCCTCGTGAGCAGGATCAAGCAGACCTCTTGAAGAATGTCATCCGCGTCGGCGGGATCGTCAAGATGGTGCAGAGCGACGCGGTAGATCATATCCGCGTATTGCCGGAAGACGGCTTCAGCCTTTTCGGTACCGATTTTCTGACCCACTTCCATGCTCCTTATGTTATTTGTAATATGATTTTTCCTATAATAAAAACGATCGGGAAGGGCGCTTTGGGTGCAATAGTTGAAAATTTTTTATCTTATCATAGCATGATGTGATAAAGGGTACAACAGAAAAATTATATATGGAATGAATGGATGTTTTTTCGGGGAGTTGCATAGTTTTATGCAACTTTTTTTGTTGTTTCGGCATAGGTGGAGGTGATGATTTGCTTTTGATCCAAAACGGGAAATCGGTGATCCGGGACAGCGACCGTTTTGTCGGTTTCGCAGGCGACAATACGGTAAATACCAAGCAGTTCACCATGATCGATTTCATACAGGAAAACATCGCCGACAGCGACGGCGGTATCGAGCATATGACCAAGGAATTTTTCCTCATCGGTTCTGCGGTAGAGCTCGATGACGGCAGTGAGATGGAGTATGTCACACCTTCTCGGCTGCAGAATAGTATAAATCAGGCGATCGAGACGGTTACCGCGACCGTGTCGTACGTCGATATCGACGGCTGCCCGTGTATCTATGATCCCGAGCAGGGAATATATGTGCGCGCCGGGTATCACGCAGGCAGCAGTAATCCCGACGGCGCCATGAGCGACGTATGCAACGGTGTTATATCCGGTGCGACGGAGTGATTGTCGCTCTCACAACAAAAGATGATGTTTATTCAAAGGCACAGATCGACGCCGTGATCGGTAATTCAGACGATCAGCCGGCGGCGATAAACAATTACAAGATTGAAAACGGGCGCCTTGTATACCGATCATTTGCAGGGCGCTTGACAGGAAGGTGATGAAATGGCGGTCAACGCGGATAAAATTATCAGCATCGCGCGTGCCGAGATTGGCACCAAGGCGACCAATATCAAGAAGTGTAAATATAATAACTGGTACTATGGTACAACGGTATCGGGCAGCGGCTACGACTGGTGCGAGACCTTTGTACAGTGGGTATTCCATCAGGCAGGGGCGTCTTCTCTGCTCTATACCAAAACCGCTAACTGCGGCTATGCGGCAAAGGCGTTTCAGGATCACGGCAGACTCAAGATGTCGGGATTCAAGCGCGGCGACGTGGTGTTCTTCCACTGGACAAATGAGCGCTCCACCTTAGTGCCCGGCACCTATGTCAGTGACCATGTCGGTATCATCGAGAGCGTCAACGGTGATAACACCATCACGACCATCGAGGGCAACACCGGTTCCTCCTCCAACGGTGAGGTGATGCGGCGTGTGCGCTCACTCTCAACGGTATCCTGTGCCGGCAGACCTGCCTATGACGGCTCCGACAGCGCAGGCGGTTTTCCCGAGGTGAGCTACCGTGTTCGCAGCGGCGGCAGATGGCTGCCGAGCGTGACGGATCTGTCCGATTACGCAGGTATCACCGGCGTGGCGATCACCGACGTGGCGATCAGAGTGTCAGAAGGCTCGGTAAAATACCGTGTCCATGTCCCGGGCGACGGCTGGCTCCCGTATGTGAGCGGCTGTGATATTGCCGATCCTGCGAACGGCTACGCCGGCAACGGGAAGGCGATCGATGCTGTTGAGGTATATTACAGCACGCCCTCCTCGTTTGTCAAACAATTCGGTTGGCTCAAGGCAAAGTACCGTGTTGCACCCATCGGGAATTACTATTTCCCGTGGCAGTACGATGACGAGACTTCGTCCGGTCAGGATGGCTACGCCGGAGAATTCGGGCGGAAAATTGATTGGTTCCAGATGACCTTATCTGATTGATCATACGGAAAAAACACGGCATATCGTGCATTGTGTACGGTATGCCGTGGTGCTTTTTGTAAAAATATGCCAAAGAATAGTGACAAAATTGTAAAAATTAGTGGATTAATTTCCGAAAAGTTATTGACAACCGACGTGAAATAATGATATCATATAACTAACATTAAGCTAGTATGATTATTGGAGATGATAACTATGAAAAAGTTAGTTTCTGTCGTTTTGGCATTGGTAATGATTTTTGCCTTGACAGCTACTGTTGCCGCTAAGGATAGTCCTATCGGTAAAGATTACTATACGATTACCGTTGATTATATTCCCGCGGATGGTTCTCTGGGTACCGCCAGCAGCGATAAGAGCAAGGTTCGGGTCGATGCTTCCGGTGAAGACGGCAATGTTACAATCACTGCTGTTGAAAAAGGCAACGGTAAGTTCGTAGAATGGACGATCGACGGTGAGTATGAAGTGATTTCCGGTTCGTTGAAGGATACCGTTATGGTGATCAAGCCTTTATCCGATATCCACGCGACTGCGAAGTTTGCCGCACCCGGCACTACTCCCGACTCCAGCTCTAAGCCCACCAATCCCGATAACAGCAAGAGCTCCCCGAAGACTTCCGATCCGCTCTGGATCGTTCTCGGCATGGCTGTACTGGCTCTCGGCGCAGGCGCACTGGCTGTAAAGAAAATCAAAGAATAAAGAAAACGACATTTGGCGGCAACCGTTTGGTTGCCGCTTTTTTGTTTTGTATGGAAATGACAGAAAGACGGATCAACTGATAACGGCGGCTCTCTGCCGGGTTGGGAGCGCAGAGTGTGGGAGAGTTCACAGGAGCTTGGGGCGATCAATTGGACGCGCGAGGCAGCAACGCTTATACCTTAGATCAATAAAGGAGCTTGGCTGCATAATACGATCCACGTGAAATAGGCGGTTCATCGATGTGCCGATGTGGTTCTATCATTCAGAAAAAGTACTTTATCACGGTGCAGTGGTGAATTGTGCTATTCCTGTCAAAAAGCCCCTTTGATTCTTTGTGCAATATAGATATTGATTTTAGTGCGCTAATACGTTAAAATAGATACCGTTGTACTGTCATAATAGACAAAAACTAATTATCTGGAGGAAAACAATGAAAAAGATTATTGCTTTATTATTGGCACTTCTGATGGTCGGCGCTGTACTGGCTGCCTGCGGCAAGACTGCCGATAAGTCCGCCGCAACCGAGGCTGCTCAGACAGCTACTCAGGCTGCCGCTACCGCTGATTCCGCTGCTGCTGTCGCTGACCTTGAAAAGGTTCAGAAGGCAGGCAAGCTGATCGTCGGTATCACCGATTTCAAGCCCATGGATTATCAGGAGAACGGTCAGTGGGTAGGCTTTGACGCTGAACTGGCTGCCAAGTTCGCCGATACCCTCGGTGTTAAGGTCGAGTTTGTAGAGATCGACTGGGATAACAAGGCGCTCGAGCTCAAGGGCGGTTCCATCGACTGCGTATGGAACGGCATGACCCTCACTCCCGAGGTTACCTCCGCGATGTCCTGCACCAATCCTTACCTGAACAACGCGCAGGTTGTTGTTGTCAACAAGAACGTTGCCGACAAGTATGCCGACGCTGAGTCCTGCAAGACCCTGAGCTTTGCTGTTGAGAGCGGTTCCGCAGGTCAGGAGCAGGCTGAGGCAAACGGCTTCAAGTTCACCGAGGTCAAGGATCAGGCTACCGCGCTGATGGAGGTTGCTTCCGGCACCTGTGACGCCGCGATCATCGACCTTCTCATGGCGAAGGCTATGGTTGGCGAGGGCACCGGCTACGCACAGCTCGCTTACACGGTTTCTCTGAATGCTGAGGAGTACGGCGTAGGCTTCCGTCAGGGTTCCGACCTGACCGCGAAGTGCAACGAGTTCCTGTCTGCCTCTCAGACCAACGGTACCGTTGAGGAGCTTACCAAAAAGTATCTGGTTCAGCAATAAACCATCGTTTGCGTCGTCGGGATTCAACCGATCACGCAAGGATTGAATGATTGACTGTTACAAAGGCAGAGGGCTTCGGCTCTCTGTCTTTTGGCGGATTATGGGGCAGCAAGATAAGCACAAACAGGTTTCGTGTTTATGTTACTATCTCAAATATTATCAGATGAGGTTATGAAGTATGGACGGTTTTTTTCAACAGTTCCCTATTGTATTCCACGCTTTGAACGTCGGCTTTTTGCAGACCTTAAAGCTGTTCGCCGTGACCCTGCTGGGCGCGATCCCGTTGGGATTGATCATTTCCTTCGGCTCTATGAGCAAGTTCAAACCACTCTCGATGGTTGTCAGGTTTATTGTCTGGATCGTCCGCGGCACGCCGTTGATGCTCCAGCTGCTGATCATCTTCTATTTCCCGGGTCTCGTGTTCGGACAACAGCTCTGGGGCGGCGGTGAAGGCGGCAGATTCTTTGCGTCTTCCATCGCGTTCATTATCAACTACGCGTGCTACTTCTCCGAGATTTACCGCGGCGGTATCCAGGGCGTTCCTCTCGGACAGCAGGAAGCAGGTCAGGTGCTCGGTCTGTCAAAGAGCCAGATTTTCTTCAAGATCACTCTTTTACAGATGATCAAGCGTATCGTGCCGCCGATGGCGAATGAGATCATCACGCTGGTCAAGGATACCTCTCTGGCACGTATCATCGCGCTGCAGGAGGTTATCTGGGCAGGTCAGGCGTTTCTCAAGGGCAGTGAAGGCATCTCCGGCGCGATCTGGCCGCTGTTCTTCACAGGCGTATACTATCTCGCGTTCTCCGGCATCCTCACCCTGCTGTTCGGCTGGGTCGAGAAGAAGCTGAGCTACTTCAAGGCGTAAGGGGGCATTGTTATGACAATTCTGGAAGTAAAGAATATTTATAAGAGCTTCGGTCGTAACCATGTGCTCCGCGGTATTGACTTTGATCTGGAGAAGGGCGAGGTGCTGTCGATCATCGGCTCCTCCGGCTCCGGCAAGACCACCCTGCTCAGATGCCTGAACTCGCTCGAGTTTGCCGACGAGGGACGGATCATCGTCAACGGCGAGACGATCTTTGACGCCTCGATCAACAAGCGTCCGTCTGAATCGGAGCTCCGACAAAAGCGTTTGCACTTCGGTCTGGTGTTCCAGAACTTCAATCTCTTTCCACAGTACAGCGTACTCGAGAACGTCACCCTCGCGCCGAAACTGCTTAATAAGGGCACGAAGGAAGATATCGAGCAATATGCCCTCGAGCTGATCGACAGCGTCGGCTTGAAGGATAAGGTGAATAACTACCCCTGTGAGCTTTCGGGCGGACAGCAGCAGCGTGTGGCGATCGCGAGAGCGCTTGCCATGAAGCCGAACATCCTCTGCTTTGACGAGCCGACCTCGGCGCTCGATCCGGAGCTGACCGGCGAGGTGCTCAAGGTCATCCGCTCACTCGCTGACAAGAAGATGACGATGATCATCGTTACCCATGAGATGACCTTTGCGCACGATGTATCCGACAAGATCATCTTTATGGACGGCGGTGTGATCGCGGAGCGTGGTGGTTCCGACATTCTGGATCATCCGAAGAGTGAACGTTTACAGGCGTTCCTGACGTCGTTCTGATGCTTGTTTTTCTGCATGTCTGTATATGATCGCAAATCGACTATCAAAAAGCCCGAATTTCACGGCTGATAAATTATCTCGGTTGTTAAATCCAATGAAAATAGCATGTTGATGCAAATTTTACTTGCTTAATTGACGGATTTGTTGTATAGTTAAGCAGGACAATAATAAATCAATGAAATGAGGTCAAGAAAATGAAAAAGATGATTGCACTTGTATTGGCAGTTGCCATGATTGCTTCTGTCGCTATGCTCGCAGGCTGCGGCAAGAGCAACAACAGCAACGGCAATGACGCTGCTAAGGCTACCGAGGCTCCTAAGGCTGCTAAGCTCACCATGGCGACCAACGCTTATTTTGCTCCCTATGAGTACTATGATGGCAGCAACATTGTCGGTATCGATGTTGATATCGCGAAGGCGATCGCCGATAAGCTCGGCATGGAGCTTGAGGTTATTGACATCGAGTTCGACTCCATCATCACCGGCGTACAGACCGGCAAGTATGATATGGGCATGGCGGGCATGACCGTGACCGACGAGAGAAAGCAGTCTGTCGACTTCTCCGACAGCTATGCGACCGGTATCCAGGCGGTCATCGTCAAGGACGGAAGCGATATCAAGTCCGCTGACGATCTGCTCGCAAAAGATACCTCTTACAAGGTCGGCGTACAGCTTTCCACCACCGGCGACATCTACATTGGTGATGATTATGCTAAGGAAGGCAAAGACGAGTCCCTGATCACTCGCTTCCAGACCGGTAACGACGCTGTTTCCGCACTCGCTTCCGGCAAGGTCGACGCGGTCGTTATCGATAACGAGCCTGCAAAGAGCTATGTAGCGGCTACTCAGGGTCTGAAGATCCTCGACAGCAAGTATGCGGAAGAGGACTACGCGATCTGCTTCTCAAAGGACAACACCGAGCTCAAGGACAAGGTCAACGGCGCGCTGAAGGAACTGATCGCTGACGGTACCGTTAAGGGTATCATCGACAAGTACATCAAGGCGAACTGATTATAAAATGAACCGACTCAGGGCGGAGATCCTCCGCCCTGTTTCTGTGTATATGGTAGGATGAGTATGAAAAAGAAAAGTATTATTGCACCGTCTGCTTGCTTCGCGGTCGTTCTGGGCGTTGCCGCTCTTTTCGGTGTTTCGGCAAGCGCCGCGCAGACGACCGCCGATAGCGCGGGCGGTTCATGGTGGGATGACGTCAAGGCGCAGTTCGTGCTGAATTTTGTCGAAAAAGACAGATGGAGATCCCTGCTCGAGGGTCTGGGCAACACCCTGAAGATCACGTTCTTTGCGGCGTTGCTGGGTATCGCGATCGGTATCGTGATCGCCGCGATCCGCACCACCTTCGATAATAACAAAGAGAACATGAAGCACAGCAAGAGCATCGGCTACTATGTGCTGGGCTTCTTCAACGCGATTTGTAAGATCTATTTGACCGTGATCCGCGGCACACCTGTTGTGGTACAGCTGTTGATTATCTACTTCATCATCTTCGCGTCGTCGACCAAGGATATCCTGATCGCGTCGCTGGCGTTCGGTATCAACTCCGGCGCGTATGTCGCCGAGATCCTGCGCGGCGGCATCATGAGTATCGACAAGGGACAGTTTGAGGCGGGCCGGTCACTGGGCTTCAACTATGTACAGACGATGGTCTGTGTCATCATTCCGCAGGTATTGAAGAATGTACTGCCCACCCTGCTCAACGAGTTTATCGCGCTCTTGAAGGAGACCTCCGTCGCAGGTTACGTCGGCGTTGTCGACCTCACCCGTGCCGGTAACGCCATTCGCGGCGCTACCTTCTCGGCGTTTATGCCGCTGATCGCCGTGGCGCTGATCTATCTGGCGATCGTTATGCTGTTGACATGGATCGTCAGCATTATCGAGAGGAGGCTGCGTAAGAATGAGCGATAAGCAGAATGTTTTGATCGAAGTCCATGATCTGAAAAAGCATTACCGCGAGGGCACCATCCACGCATTAGACGGCGTGAGCATGGACATTTGTCGCGGCGAGGTCATCGTCATCGTCGGCCCATCCGGCTCAGGTAAATCCACCTTTCTGCGCTCGCTGAATCTGTTGGAGCTGCCCACCTCCGGGGAGATCATTTTTGACGGTGTGGATATCAACGCGCCGCATGTCAATATCAATCAACACCGTCAGAAGATGGGTATGGTGTTCCAGCACTTCAACCTCTTCCCGAATATGACGGTTCTGCGCAATATGACCATTGGTCCGCGTAAGCTGCTGCATAAATCAAAAGAAGAGGCAGAGGCAAAGGCACGTGAGCTGCTCGAGCGCGTCGGACTCTCCGACAGAGCGGACGCCTACCCCTCTCAGTTGTCCGGCGGACAGAAGCAGCGTATCGCGATCGTGCGCGCATTGTGCATGGAGCCCGAGGTGATGCTCTTTGACGAGCCTACCTCCGCGCTTGACCCCGAGATGGTCGGCGAGGTACTGGACGTTATGAAGGAGCTGGCTAAGGCGGGCTCGACGATGGTGGTTGTCACCCATGAGATGGGCTTCGCGCGAGAGGTCGGATCCCGTGTCGTCTTTATGGACAGCGGTAAGATCGTCGAGGAGGGCACGCCCGATGAGATCTTCGATCATCCGCAGAGCGATCGTCTGAAGAGTTTCTTAGCGAAAGTTCTTTAATAGAATAATAAACGAATGCTGCCCACGGGAAACCGTGGGTTTTCTTTTGTGACCCACGTGCTTCTACTGCCAATCTTGTACTTGATTTATTTTCCTGCTTATGATATAATCTAGATTACTTGTGAAACTCTGATATTTTTGGAGATAGAGATAAATGGATGAATTTAAGAAGGTCGTAGCGGGGAATATCACCCGTCTGCGCACCTCGATGAACATGACTCAGGCGCAGCTCGGCGAGATACTCAACTATTCGGATAAGAGTATCTCCAAGTGGGAGCGCGGCGAATCGATCCCCGATGTTTTTGTGCTCAAGAAGATCGCCGATCTCGCCGGCGTCTCGGTGGATTATATCATTACCCCTCATTCGGATGATGAGGAGATAAAACCGGATAAAACCGAAGGTCGCCGATACAGCCGCCGCTTCATCACACTGACGGTTCTGGCAGGTATCTGGGCGCTGGCGGTACTGCTGTTCGTTATTTTGTGGATCGCCGGTATCGTCAACTGGCTGATCTTCGTCTACGCGATCCCCGTCTCGCTGATTACGCTGTTGGTGCTCAATTCCGTATGGGGTGAACGCTCGTGGAACCTGTACATCATCTCGGGGTTGGTATGGGGCATCATCTGCTCCGTCTACCTTACCGCGCTCGAATATAACTGGTGGCAGTTGTTCCTGCTGGGTATTCCGGCGCAGATCATTATTATCTTTGCTTTTTCCATTAAAAGAAAACCCAAGGAGAAATAATGGGATTACTTGTGTGTTTCTACTGTGAGTAGAGTGCTTTTTGAGGCATTCTACTCCTTTCTTTTTGTGTGTAGAATGAAAGCGGTCAACAGTAGATGATGAAAACTGTCGAATGGGTTGAATTCTGATTTCAAAAGGATAAAATGGAAAACGTAAATCGTTGTTGTCTTTTACCAAACCGCTATGTGAGTGAAATGATGACAGAACGAATATCAACACGACATCGGCTCTCTGCCGTGATGATTGGAATCAAGAGGAGTGTTTGTTATGAGCTATATTTTGAGTACATGTACAACCGCTGATATGACCAAGGAGATGTTCGAGGAGCTCGACGTCCGCTATATCGGCTTCCATTTTATGATCAACGGCAGATCCTATACCGATGATCTGTATGAAAGTATGAGCGCCAAGGAATTCTACGGTCATATCCGTGACGGAGCCGATACCTCTACCTCTCAGGTGTCCGTCGGCGAGTATGTCGACCATTTCCGCGAGCTGCTCGGCGAGGGTAAGGATATCCTGCATGCCTGCCTGTCATCGGGTATCTCTAACACCGTACAGAGCGCCAACGCCGCGGCGGATATGCTCCGTTCGGAGTTCCCCGACCGTAAGATCTATATCGTCGATTCCCTCTGCGCTTCCTCGGGAGCGGGTATGTACATGACCCTGCTTGCGCAAAAACGCGACGAGGGGATGGATATTGATACGCTCTATCAGTGGGCGCTGGATCATCAGCAGACCGTGCAGCACTGGTTCTGCTCCACCGACCTGACCTATTATATCAAGGGTGGCCGCGTGTCAAAGGTGAGCGGTGTGCTGGGCGGCATCTTTGAGATCTGTCCGCTGCTGTGTGTCAGTCCCGAGGGCAAGCTCAAGCCCATTGATAAGATCAGGACCAAGAAGAAGGTGCTGATCGCACTGGTCGATAAGATGGAACAGCACGCACCGGGCGGCAGGGATTACGACGGCTTATGCTATATTTCTCATTCGGATTGTTTGGAGGACGCGATCTCCGTGCGCGAGCAGGTATTACAGCGTTTCAAGCACGTCAAGCAGATCCCGATCTTCGACATCGGCACCACCATCGGCTGTCATACCGGCACCGGAACCGTTGCGCTGTTCTTCGTCGGTGATGAGCATAGAGAGGATTCCTGATGAACGATGTTCAAGCAATGAGCAATAATATCGCGAACAGAAGAAAACTGAAAACGCAGCTGCCTGATTACACGCGCGGTGAGGAGATCTGCAACACCGTGACCCATGTCATCGGCGCGATCTTTGCCGTTGCGGCGATCCCACTGTTGGTCATCATGGCGGCGATGCACCGCAATCCGTGGGCGATCGTGACCGGAGCGATCTACGGCGCGACCTTGCTCGTGATGTTCACAGTATCCAGCGTTTATCATGGACTGCCTGCCGGTAACGCCAAGCGTGTGATGCGGATCATTGATCACTGCGATATCTACTTCTTGATCGCCGGCACCTATACGCCGATCCTGCTCGTGGGGATCCGTCCGCTGAATCCGGCGCTCGCGTGGTCGATCTTCGGCGTGGAATGGACGCTGACCGCCATCGCCGTGACGCTGAACGCGATCGATCTCAAGCGTTTTGAAAAGGTGAGCATGGTGTGCTATATCGGCATGGGTTGGTGCGTGATTGCTGTCTTGAAGCTGACGATCGACGCGATGACGATGCCCGGCTTCCTCTTGCTGCTGTCGGGCGGTATCGCCTATACCGTCGGCGCTGTACTGTACGGCATCGGCAAGAAGGTGCGCTATTTCCACACGGTATTCCATGTGTTCGTGCTGGCCGGCAGTGTATTGCAGTTTTTGGCGATCCTGCTGTATGTGATGTAAGAACAATCAAATCAAATAAGCTCCCTTGACGACATTGTTTCGTGTCAGGGGAGCTTTTGTCATATCCGCTCTTTTTCTTTCATAGGATTAGTATGAAAACAGAGGATGTGATACAATGCTGATCAGAGCCGTATCGATCGTGACGGTGTTTTTACTGCTGGCGTGTACGATCACTGCGATCTCCGCCGCGATGTATGAGGCGCCGGAACAGGATAGTGAGGAAACGATCGCCGCGACAGAGTTGCCGACGCCGACAGACAGTCCGCCCTCGCCGACAGAGAAAAAGCTCGCCGAGGTAGCGGAGCATCCGCAACAGGATGCCGGCTACACGCCGCGCCTGACCTCGCCCGACATCGATAACACGCGCTATTATTCCGGCGAGAATCCGTTTTATGCCGCAGGCTACGGTATGCCGAACTGCACCTGCTACGCCTGGGGAAGGGCATACGAGATCAGCGGTAAGCGCCCTGAGCTGTCGCCGTATGACGCATGCACATGGTATGACTATAACGCCGAGAATCAGATCTATGATTACGGTGATCAGCCCGAGCAGGGGGCGATCGCGTGCTGGGCGTATGCCGACGGCGGACCGGGTCACGTAGCGGTTGTCGAGCAGGTGGATGGTAATACGGTACTGCTGTCCAATTCCGCCTACAGCGGCGCCGAGTTCTACATGGATACCGTGCCTGCCGACAATCCCTCGGCTGGCAGGGATAACTGGATCTTTCAGGGGTATATTTATCCCGATGATGATCCCGAATAAATGAGACCATCCTATCGGCTTGATGCCGGTTAAGAATTCGTACAAGAAAGCGCGCTCCGCGCGCACTTCGCATAGCTATCGCTCGTTGCCGCACAGCGGCAAACTGAGTGGGCATACAAATCTTTTTTACTTTACGGAAACGAGCAGTTTCCTGTAAAGTAAAAAAACCGGAACTGCTCATTGGCGGTTCCGGTTTTTTTATCCTTCAATATGAGAGAGTCGGCGCATCATCTTCGTCACGTCAAGGGCATTGACCACACCGTTATTGTCGAAGTCCGCAAAACGGATCCCATCCTCATCGAGTGTTTTTAAGAGCGCCAAATGCCGTTGGGCAAAGGTGACGTCAATGATGGTGAATTTTCCGTCGCAGTTCACGTCGCCTGCAGCGCGGTCGCTCGTACACAGCGCCTTGATGACAAAGGTGCCCCCGACGGGATCCTCCAGTTTCGCCTTATAAAAATCCATGATATCCATCGCCGAAGCGGAGTAGCCGATCAGATAACTCTGGCCGTATTCGGACTCGGGCTTGAACAGATAGTTGCCGCCTGTGGTGAGCCATTCGTCAACGCCGATCGCAATGGCGGTATTGCCGCTTTTTTCGATTGTAACGCCGATCGCGCCCTTTGTTTTCGGCGCGTCAAAGCCATACACCTTGGCGCTCGTATACCCCTGATGCTCAATGGTGCCCTGCGCGAGCAATGTCCACTGATCGGGATTGACGACGGGAGCGCCGTTCTCGTCGACGGGCATATAGTAAATCATGTATTTTGAGCCCTCGGAGGTGGATTCAAACATGACCTTGTCGATACGGTGATAGCCGTCCGAAAAGTCAAATACATTCGCGTAAGTCATCTTGCTTTGATTGGGGCGCGCCTGCTGAACGTAATCAAATTCATAGGTCGCGCCGAAGATCTCGTTCTGCTGGAGCTTTGTGTTCGCGTTGATCGCAGAAGCTGAGCTGATCGAGTAGCTCGGACCGAATCGGGACTCAAAGAGATACAGGTCTCCGTAGGAGATCCAGAAATAACCATTGTCGCCCCAGTAGCTGCCCCAGCTGTTTTTGCACAGCCATGCGCCGGGGGAGTTGGGACGGTGATCATCTTTAAAATTGTCGACAGCGTAATCGTCATCCCAGCCGACGATCTCGATCGCGTGACCGTTGAGCTGAGCGGTCGTCAGTCCGGGCGTATCAAAATAATAGGCGCTGTTGTTGAGGAAATTGGCGTTATAGTGAAAATTGCCGATCACACCGCCGTACTGATATATGGCGGTTTTGATGGTGTCACGGTCATTTCCGTCGAGATAGATGACGGAGTCGACTGTCTGATAGGGATAAAGGTTGCTCGTCGCGTGATAATCCTCCACGGTTTTGCTCTCGTTGAACAGATCGTTGTTGATACAGCCGAAGGAGGTCAGATAGCCCAGCGCGATATAGGGATATCCGGGCGCCGAATAGCTGCGCTGCCAGCCCTTGCCGTTGTCGAGGACAGTGCCCCAGTAGTTCATGTGCATGGTCGAGAGGTGGAACGTCTGTTCATTGTTTTTGAGGAAGAGGGATTCGAGTGTAGCGGTGGAGCTGTATGCCCAGCAGGTGTTGTATTGTTGCTGGCGTACCGGTGTAGTCAAACCCAGCTCTGCAGAGTTGTACGCGCTCGGAAGCGGTTCTTCCGATTCCAGCGTGCCGCCGACCTCGGCATAATCCGCGGCGACGATCGCTGTTTCAAGCTGTGCGCCTGTTGCAGAAGTATCGATCTGTGCCGCGGAGCCGCCAAGCGTCACGGAGCCGATCAGCGCAGCAGTCATCAGTATGGTGATCCATTTTTTTAACATATCCATACCTCCGTGTAGAGATAATGATTCAATCATATTATATCATCATGATACGCCATCATATTAACACATTTTTACCTGAATGTAAACAATCTTTCGACACATAATAATGGTAGTATTTTCACGAAAGGATCTGGATGGATGGAACGCAGGACCGATCTCGCCGTAGAAGAGAGGGAGCTGCTCGGTGAGGATATCAAAGGGATCGATTACAGCTTTGAGAAGATAACAGGACTGCCGATCGAGAGGCTCCATATCATCACACAGCGTGCTTCTCAATTGCTCAAAAAGCCGATGGGGCACTATGTGACCGTAGAGCTGCCGCCGCTGACCGACAGTATTCGGGATACCGACAGCCGTGTGCAGGCGTTGGCACAGGAGATACGCCGCCTGCTCCCCGTGAACGGTCTGGTGTTGGTGGCAGGACTGGGCAATGTGGAGATCACACCCGACGCGTTGGGACCGAAGGCGGCATCCAAGGTGCTGGCGACGCGGCATATCCGCGGCGAGGTCGCCCGATCGACCGGTCTGGACAGGCTCAGGGCGGTAGCGGTCGTCAATACGGGTGTGACGGGTCAGACGGGGATCGAAACAGGCGAGCTGCTGCAGGGTGTGATCAAGAACATCCGTCCCTCCGCCATGATCGCAGTGGACGCGCTCGCGTCACGCAGGCTCGAACGCCTCGGATGCACGGTGCAGATCTCCGACACCGGTATCTCGCCGGGCGCGGGCGTCGGCAACCGCCGTGTGCGGATCGATGCTGATACAATGGGCATCCCCGTGATCGCCATCGGCGTGCCTACCGTGGTCGACGCTGTGACGCTCGCGTACGATCTTTTGGAAATCGATGACGAAAAGGAGAGTGTGGAGCTGAGCCGTACCGTTTCGCCGCATGGCAGGAGCATGGTCGTCACGCCCAAGGAGGTCGATCTGCTGATCGACCGCGCCGCGCATCTGATCTCCCTCTCCGTGAATATGGCACTGCAATCGGACATCGATACCGAGGATCTGTTGGATCTTCTGTAGCATGATATAAACAGCATTGCGAGGAGCGGACGCGCGCGTCGGCGACGTGGCAATCTCAACCTTGTTTTCTCTGATAGTCATATCTCGTCCTCTTGTTGCATATACTATAACAATTCGTATAAAAGGTGAGAGAATGATGAAACGACATTGGAAATCGGTATTGGCGGCAGGGGCATTGGTTCTGGTGATGACGGTGTGTCTTAGCTTAGTGATATATCGTGTGCAATCCTGCGTCGCGCTTGAGGATGAAGCGGCGCTTTTTTCGGGAAAGCTGAGCTTTGTCAACGGCAATATGAGCGCCGAGAGTATTGTCGCGACCAAGGATGAAGCGCCGACACAACCGCCTCAGATGCGACCGCTTGCCGATCAACCGACCGACGTTGAGGAGGTCAAGGAAAAGCCGCAGGATACGCCCCACAGCGGCGATACCTATCCCGTTAAGGAAATCAAGGTCAGCAACGGCAACATGAGCTATGACAATTTTACGATCCGCAACACCACGGACTATGACCTCGATGTGGAGGAGCTCTTGTCATCGGAGCTGCCGTTTTCTCTTGAGGATAACCATGAGGTGCAGGTTCTGATCTACCACACCCATACCTGTGAGCGGTATCTCACCGAGGATAACGGCGAGTATTATGAGGACTATTATCCGCGTTCCACCGACGGCGATCTGGGCGTTGTCGCGGTAGGGGAAAAGCTCGTTGAAACGTTGAAGAAAAACGGCATCGGCGCGATTCACGACACCACCCTCCATGACTACCCTTCCTATGAAGGCTCCTACGCGCGTTCATGGGAAACGATCTCGGCATACAAGGAAAAGTATCCGTCGATCAAGGTCACCATCGATCTGCACCGTGACGCGATGACCACCGATGACGGCACCAAGTATAAGCCGACCTTTGAATTCGACGGCAACAAGGCGGCGCAGATTATGATCATGGCAGGCTACGGTTCCGACGGCGGATTTGACTTCTGGCACGATAATCTGATCTTCGCCATGCAGCTGCAAAAGATGTGTGAGGACAAATACCCCGGCATGACCCGACCGCTGAACTTCGGCGAGTATACCTACAACATGAATTTCAATAACGGCTCGCTCCTGATCGAGGTGGGTACCGACGCGAATACCGTCGATGAAGCCTGTCGCAGCGGCGATTGTCTCGCGCAGGCGTTGACCGCGCTGCTCAAATAGTTGTTAAGAAGCCCCGAAACGGCATTATCAATGTTTGATCGGGACTGTGATGATCCCTGCTGATGGGATATTTCGGATACAGAATGATTATTTATTCATTGTCAAAAGAAAAGTCGATTCGATCTCCCTGTTGATTAGTCATAATGTCGAATTCACTGCCCCGGTCTTGAAAAAAGATCGGGGCTTTGCTATAATATGCACGTTGAAAAAGACACTTTTTTATCTGCCGTTCCGTTTGACTGCGTTGAGGTAATTTATGAAGCATCATCGACTTTATCATCATTTGATATCAATACTGCTGGCGCTGAGCATGCTTGCGGCTGTCGGCTGTATGAGTGCGCTTGCCGCACCCGGAGATGAGAACCAAACCGGCAGTCAGATCGAGACGCCGCAGAGTCAGGCTGAACAGACGCCGCAAAATCCGCACGATCAGCAGAATCAACAGAGTCAGTCGGCTCCTGCGCAGGAGCAAAGTCCTCAACAAAACCAGCAGCAAAACCAGCAGCAAAACCAGCAGCAGGAACAGCCGCAGCAGGAGCATAATCAGTGGTATGATCCGATCTATACCTATGATGAGGAGGCCACCTCGCCCTATGTGGAGCCTGAACATCTCGCTGAGCTGCCTGCTGTGAGTCCGACGCAGGTGCAGGAGGCTACCTCGGTCGCGATCCCCGTGGTCGCGGTGTCCGACGCCTCTCTGTTCTCCGGCATTGTGATGTGGCTGTGCGTCGCGTTAGGTATCGCGGTAGTTGTCGGCGTATTGGTCAGCAGACGTACCCATCGCCGCGGTTGATCGTGATGCAGATAGGAAATGTGATGCTCCGCGGCTATGCCGCTCTCGCGCCGATGGCAGGTGTGGCGGACAGAGCCTTTCGCGAGCTGTGTATGGAATTCGGCGCAGGCTACTGCGTCAGTGAGATGGTCAGCTCCAAGGGTATCGCTTATCACTCCAAGAAGAGCGCTGAGCTGATGGAGATATCCGATACGGAGCGTCCCTGCGCGGTGCAGATCTTCGGTACGGAGCCCGATACCATGGCGGACGCGGCGCGGTTCGCGTTGCAATACCGCCCCGAGGTCATCGATATCAACATGGGCTGTCCTGCCCCTAAGATCGCAGGCAGTGGGTCGGGCGCCGCTTTGATGCGCGACCCCGAGCTGTGCGGCAGGATCGTTCAGGCGGTCAGTCGTGCGGTCGATATCCCCGTTACCGTCAAGATCCGATCGGGCTTTGACGGCGCGCATATCAACGCGGTCGAGGTCGCAAAAATCGTCGAGAAAAACGGCGCGCAGGCTGTGACCGTCCACGGCAGGACAAAGGAGCAGTTCTATGCTCCACCCGTGAATTATGACGTCATCCGCGAGGTCAAGCAGGCGTTGTCCGTCCCCGTGATCGGTAACGGCGATGTTTGTGACGCGAAGTCGGCGCAGTATGTGTGTGAATACACCGGTTGCGATTATTTGATGGTCGGGCGCGGCGCTTTAGGCAATCCGTGGGTATTTCGCGAGATCAACGAATATTTCGACAAAGGAATTATCATTCCTCCGCCGACCCTCGAGGAAAAATGCGATGTTCTGCTGCAACACATCAGTGCCGTGGTGGAATACAAGGGTGAGCGTGTCGGCATGAGAGAAGCGCGCAAGCACACGGCGTATTACCTCAAAGGCTTCAAGAATGCCGCGAAGCTCCGCAACCTCGCGTTCTCGATGGAAACAAAAGAGGATCTGATCAAACTGATCGCAGAGATCAAAAACAGCAATCGCCAAGATTGCTTTATATAAATGGCAATAAATGGAAGAACCCGTATATGAAAAACTATCTGGAGGTACAAAATGTACAAGGACTTAATGGATTCTAACGGATTTATCAAAAAGTATGATGAAGAGATCGCCGACGCGATGGACAAAGAGCTTGCCCGTCAGCGCCGCAACCTCGAGCTGATCGCCAGCGAGAACATCGTTTCTCCCGCGGTCATGGCGGCGATGGGTTCCGTACTCACCAACAAGTATGCCGAGGGCTATCCCTCCAAGCGCTACTACGGTGGTTGCTACGCGGTCGATATCGCCGAGGATATCGCGCGTGACCGTGCCTGCAAGCTGTTCGGCGCGGAGCATGCCAACGTGCAGCCCCACTCCGGTTCTCAGGCGAACCAGACCGTATACTTTGCTATGCTCGAGCCGGGCGATACCGTCATGGGCATGAGCCTTAGTGAGGGCGGTCACCTGACCCACGGTTCACCCGTCAACCTCAGCGGTAAATACTTCAACTTTGTCAGCTACGGCGTTGATCCCGTGACCCACCGCATCGACTATGATAAGGTGCTCGAGATCGCCAAGGAATGCAAGCCGAAGATGATCGTCTGCGGCGCTTCCGCTTATCCGCGCGCGATCGATTTCAAGAAGTTCCGCGAGATCTGTGACGAGGTCGGCGCACTGCTGATGGTCGATATGGCGCATATCGCAGGCTTGGTAGCCGGCGGTCAGCATGAGAACCCCGTTCCGTATTCCGATTTTGTCACCACCACCACCCATAAGACCCTTCGCGGTCCCCGCGGCGGTATGATCCTGTGCAAGGAGCAGTATGCCAAGGCAATCGACAAAGCGCTGTTCCCCGGCATGCAGGGCGGTCCTTTGATGCACATCATCGCGGCGAAGGCAGTCTGCTTCAAGGAAGCCATGCAGCCCGAGTTCAAGGTATATGCCGAGCAGATTGTTAAGAACTGCAAGGCGCTGGCTGACGGTCTTGTCAAGCGCGGTCACAAGCTCGTATCCGGCGGCACCGACAACCATGTCATGCTGATGGATCTGCGCGAGGACGGTGTGACCGGCAAGGAGCTGGAGCACAATCTTGATGAGGTGCATATCACCGTCAACAAGAACACTATCCCCGGCGAGCCGCTCTCTCCGTTCGTCACCTCCGGTATCCGTATCGGTACCGCTGCCGTGACCACACGCGGTCTCAAGGAAGAGGATATGGACGTCATCGCCGAGTGCATCTCTCTCGTGATCAAGGACTTTGAAGGCAACAAGGCTAAGGTCGACGAGATGGTAGCGGCTCTGTGCGAGAAATATCCGCTGTACGAATAAGAACTAAGAAAGGCCCCCTTTCCTAAGGCAGTGGCGCTTAACCAATCGCGAATAAATCCGCTCTTGGAGCGCTGTTGCATGGGAGTTGTACGCCAAATCAAAGATTTGGACAACTCCTCAGGGGCTGTCGCGTCAGCGACTGGGGGTTGCTTCTTCTTTTCTTCGGCAACCCTCCGTCACTGACACATGTGTCAGTGCCACCTCCCTTAGGAAAGGGAGGCTTTTACATTCCGGAGGAAAAATCTATGAACACGCCCCTTGCCGACAGACTGCGTCCCCAATCCCTCGATGATATCGTGGGACAAAGGGAGCTCTTAGCTCCTGGACGACCGCTGAGAAAGATCATCGAAAGCGGCAACATTCCCAACTTAATATTCTACGGCCCGTCGGGCGTGGGTAAGACGACACTCGCGTCCTATATCGCGCGGATCACCAACCGCAGCTTCAAAAAGCTCAACGGCACCACGGCGTCCACCGCCGATATCAAGGAGATCGTGTCCTCGCTGAATACGTTCGAGGGCTTGGGCGGCGTGCTGCTCTATCTCGACGAGATCCAGTATCTTAACAAAAAGCAGCAGCAGACCCTGCTCGAGTTTATCGAGAACGGCTCCATCACCCTGATCGCCTCCACGACCGAGAACCCTTATTTCTATATCTATAACGCGATCCTCTCGCGCTCGACGGTGTTCGAGTTCCGTCCCGTTGAACCGGACGAGGTCTTGAAAGCTATCAACAGAGCCATTCGTGTGCTGGGTGAAGAAAAAGGCAAAGAGATCGAATTCTCCGACGAGGCAAAGGAGCATATCTGTTCCGCCTGCGGCGGCGATGTGAGAAAGTCGCTCAACGCCGTGGAGCTCTGCATTCTGGCAGGGGATGAGGGAGAGGTCATCCGGGTCGATGAGGAGCTGGCGAAGTCGCTGACACAGCGTTCCGGCGCTCGCTATGACCGTGACGGCGACTCGCATTACGATGTGATCTCCGCCTATCAGAAGAGCATGCGCGGCTCGGATGTGGACGCGGCGCTGTTCTATCTGGCGCGTCTGGTGGAGGCAGGCGATCTGATCTCCGCCTGCCGCAGACTGGTTGTGTGCGCGTGCGAGGATGTAGGATTGGCGTATCCCCAGATCATCCCGATCGTCAAGTCCTGCGTGGATATCGCAATGCAGGTCGGCTTTCCCGAGGCAAGGATCCCGCTTGCCGACGCGGTGATCATGGTGTGTCTGGCGCCCAAATCCAACTCCGGCGTGAACGCGATCTCTGCTGCGCAGGAGGATGTGCGCAAGGGCCTCGGTCAGGTCGTGCCGCGGCAATTACAGAACGTCCATGCCGACGGCGAGGAACGCGATGTAAAGGGGCAGCATTATCTGTATCCCCACAGCTACCCCAATCACTGGATCGACCAGAAGTATCTGCCCGACGATGTGCGCGATCATATCTATTATAAATTCGGTGACAACAAAACCGAACAGGCGTACAAGGCGTATTGGGACAAAATCAAAAACGGTTGATTGGTGAAAATGCGCAGTAACAGCTGAGAGAAAATATCATCATTTGTGCAAATAAAACAGAAAGCATTCCGCGACAGATCCGAGCATCTGTCGCGGTCTTTTATTCCGGTGTTTTCTTCGTGCATTATGGCCAAAAAAACTATGAAAAATTGTACAAGCTAATTCAAAACATATTTCTAAATCAGAAAATTAAATTTGACATTTTTATGTATAATGACAGTAACTAGGATTAGGAACTGGTTAAATTAACATGAAAAGGAGGGAACTATCATGGGAATGAAAGGTAAACAGACAAAGCGCGGGATCTCCCTTTTGCTGTGTCTGACATTGCTTGTATCCATGCTGGCGCTGGCTGTCTCCGTAACGGCGGCAGAAACCGGCGGCATTGTGGCTACAGGCGCTGAAACCTATTATCTGTGGGGTGAGAACAGCAATTCTCCGAATTTCAGCGGAACCACTCCGACAGGTACATTTACTTATGATAGCTCGAAAGGCTACTATTACTATGACCTTAGCGGGTCAAGCGGCGACTACTGCTTTGTTGTTTCGAAGATCTCGGACTCCGCAAACTCGGCAGTCAAGACGCCCGCAGTGCAAACGATCGCCAGCGCAGGTTCTTACTACCTGTCCGCGGGCAACTACCACGGCTTCAACTGTATCCACCTGTGGAACCCGAGCGGCGATACTATCCGTATCAGCTTCACTTCCGAAACAGCGGGTCTCACTGCGGTAAAAGCGGGCAGTGAAGATTCCACCCAGGCGCCCACTACGGCTCCTAAGCCCACCACACCCTCGCCCACTCAGGGCGGCGGTACCAATCCGACCACTGCTCCTCAGCCTACACAGTCGGGCGGCAGTGACGGAAAGACCTATGTCTACTGTGAAAATGAAGCGGGATGGGGTACCGTATACGCTTATATGTGGATCAACGGTACTGAGACCAACAATGCCGCTTGGCCGGGCAAGCCGATGACGAACATCGGCGGTAACGAATGGCGTTATGAGGTGACCAACAGTAAGTGGGATATGATCATCTTCAGCAACAATGGCGCTGATCAGACCTCGAACCTGACCTTCCAGGGCAACAACTACATGTGGAATAACAAGACCAAAACATGGAGTATCCGGGACACCTCGCCGCTGCAGATATCGTCCTTTGCGACCGATCTTGCCTCTCCCCAGTACAACGGTACGGGCATCACTCTTTCGGCGGAAGCGGAAGGCGAGGGAACGGTCTATTACAAGTTCTCTGTCTCCAAAGGCGGCAGCACCACCGTTCTGTCCGATTTCAGCACCGCTAACAAGGCGCTCTGGACGCCGCAGGCAGCAGGTACCTACACCCTGACCTATGACTTCAAGGACACCAAAGGTAACCTCAACCAGCGTACCAAGAGTTATGTTATCGAGGACGGCAGCTCCGTCGTTGCTCCCTACATCAAGACTGTCACTCCGAACAGCGGCGATATCAAGAATAACACGAATGTTCAGATCAAGGTCACGGCAGGCGGCGGTAACACCGGCACCAACCTGCTCTTCTATAAGTACACCATCAAGAACCCGTCCGGCGATACTGTGAATGTTCCTTATTACACCCGTAATACGAGCTACACCTTCAAGCCGACGGCTCTCGGACTGCATACCCTGATCATCAACGTACAGGGCTCCGATAACAAGACCATCGAGCGCTCGTATCTCTTCAACAGCGTCGGCGCTGTCACTCCGACAACACCGCCCGAGACACAGCCTTCGGTTCAGCCCACTCAGGCACCTAATCCCACTCAGGCGCCTAAGCCCACTCAGGCACCGCCTGCTCCTACCGATCCTCCCGTAATCCCGACTCAGGCGCCGACTCAGGCTTCTACGGAATCGTCCGCACCGACCGCTCTTTACGGCGATGCTGACGGCGACGGCAACGTCACCATCCTTGACGTAACCGTTATCCAGCGTCACATGGCTGGTATCGAGCTGCCGAGACCGATCGATGAGATCAACGCGGATGTTGACGGCGACGACAACATCACGATCATCGACGCGGTGTTGATTCAGCGCTTCATGGTGGGATTGATCGACAAATTCCCCGCAGAAGCTTAAAAGGAGGTAACAGATAATGAAGAATTTTTCACGTATTCTGGCGCTGTTGATGTGCCTTGCGCTGATCGTCTCTGCTGCTGTTATCTCTGCACAGGCGGCAGATGAAGAGATCGCCGACGTCGCGGCTGACGCGGATGTTGCCGATGACGGCGCAGACGTTGATGCGGCACAGACCGGCGCCGACAGCATCATCATCCATGTGGACAGCCCCGATAAGGTTCCCTACATCTACTACTGGAACGCACTCCCCACCAACAAAGAGACTTCTTACCCCGGTGTGAAGATGTCCAGTGACGCTATCGCCTCTCAGAAGGGCGGTAATTGGTATACCTATACCTTCAGCAACACTTCCAAGATCAATTTCCTGCTCACCGACGGCACGACCGGTCAATCCGGTCAGATCAGCGGCGAACTGACCCGCACCTCCGGCGAGTGGTGGTATACCAAGGAAGGGCGCTTCAAGAAAAAGAATCCGTATATTCCGGATGATTATACCTGCGTCGATATGCGTCAGGATTCCATTTACTTCGTCATTACCACCCGTTTCTTTGACGGTGATACCGGCAACAACGTCCACTGCTGGGATGACGCTAAGGCGAATAACCCCGATTCCGACCCCGCATGGCGCGGCGACTTCAAGGGTCTTGCCGATAAGCTCGACTATATCAAGGCGCTGGGCTTCTCCGCAGTTTGGATCACCCCTGTTGTCGAGAACGCGTCCGGCTATGACTATCACGGCTACCATGCGTTGAACTTCTCCAAGGTCGATGCCCGTTATGAGAGCGACGATTTCACCTACGAGGATCTGATCGCCGCCGCTCATGAAAAGGATATGAAGATCGTACAGGACGTTGTCTGGAACCACACCGGCAACTTCGGTGAGTCTAATATTGAGCCCCTGTTCACCAAGGATGACAGCGACCGTACCAAGCTCGGCAATCTGGAGTCTACCATGGTTCCAACCAAGAAGCTGCTGGATTACTGCGGCTTGTCCAAGGCGGAGGATTACTGGAAGCTCCAGCCCGGTATTCAGCATGACAAGCGCTTGCAGCTGATGAAGCAGACTCAGGGCTTTACCGATATGGTATCGTATGATAAAACCTGTGATGCCAACAACTATTATCATAACGGTTACTTTGGCACCAACTACAACTGGGATGATTATACCTGTAAATTCCACCAGATCGCCGGCGACTGTGTTGACCTTAATACCGAGAATAAGGCTGTTGCCGACTACATCGTTGATGCTTACGGCCAGTATCTGGATATGGGTGTTGACTCGTTCCGAGTAGATAC
This sequence comes from uncultured Clostridia bacterium, assembly GCA_946406145.1. Lineage (GTDB taxonomy): Bacteria > Bacillota > Clostridia > Oscillospirales > Acutalibacteraceae > Ruminococcoides. Next base: position 45,293 of record CAMJJL010000009.1, read on the forward strand.
GGTTCGCCATATCTCCAGACTTTCGCTTAACAAGTGGTATAACGATCGCATCAACGCTGCGGCAAAAGCGGCAGGCAACAACAACTTCTATATGTTCGGTGAGATCTGCTGCCGTGTAAACGAGATCTGGAACCGTAACACATTTACCGAATCTGTTCCGTATTACACTTGGGATGATTCTGCTGCAGATCTTGCTAAGCTCTCGGATAATACCGATCCCGATTCGGTAAAGAGCAATCTCGAGAAGTCTATCGCTTACAATCAGGCTAACATTGATGTCGGCAAATGCCCGACTTCTACAAACGCGTTCCTTAACGGTATCAACTATCACACTCCCGACTATTCCAAGAGCTCGGGCATGGGTCCCATAGACTTCTGTATGCACTGGAACTTTGACACCGCGGGCGCTGCTTTCGGCGTCGGTCAGGCAGAGGATCAGTACATTAACGATTCTACATGGAACGTTGTATATGTTCAGTCCCATGACTACGGTTGTGACGGCGACCATTTCAATAAGACCGCCTGCGGTACTCAGTCATGGGCTGAAAAGCTCAACCTGATGTTCACCTTCCGCGGTATACCCTGCCTGTATTACGGTGATGAAGTAGAGTTCCAGAAGGGCGTGCGTATAGACGAGGGTACAAACATCACTCTCGCTAACTCCGGCCGCGCATACTTCGGCGATCACATCGAGGGTACCGTCAACACCACCGACTTCTCGCAGTACAACAACGCGACCGGTACGATGGCGTCTACCCTGAACAGCACGCTTCCGAAGCATATCCAGAAGCTCAACGCGATCCGTCGCGCTGTTCCTGCTCTGCAGATGGGTCAGTACACCACTAACAGCAACTATGTCAGCGGCGGTATGTCCTTTATCAGACGCTATCAGGGTTCGTACACCGATCATAAGGGTACCAAAAATGTTGACTCTCTCGCTTGCGTGACAATCTCCGGAGGCGCTACCTTCAAGAACATCCCCAACGGCACCTATGTTGACGCTGTTACCGGCGCTAAGAAGACCGTTACCAACGGTACGCTGAGCGTAGAATCTACCGGTCAGGGCAACATGCGCGTATATGTTCTGGAGAACAGCAGTTCTACCGTTCACGGCGCAATCGGACCTTCCGGTCAGACTTACCTCAAGTAATGGTATGATTGAGTCATGGCGAGGCTCACAAGAGCCGCGGCAATCTCAAGAAAGCAAACGATGCTATGAGCTCCCCTCTCCGTGAGGGGAGCTTTTGTTTGCGAATGAATACTGAATACGGAAGAACGAATAATAATGGATCATAAAACCGGCGCGTAGAATTAATTAAAATGCGGCGTACATTTAGCTTATTCTCCCATTTGTAATTAATCAAAAAAAAGCGGCGTGCCGCCTTTACTTTGAGGGGAGGTTGTGATATAATACTACAGAATAGGGAAAAATTGCCTTGTTATGCAGTGGAGATGACCGCGCGATCGGCGTTGAACGCTCCCCGTAATAGCATTATTGAAAGGAATATGAGAAGATGCAAGCTAACATTTATCGCTCCGTGACCTGCGGAGATTTGAGAGAAGAGCATATCGGTCAGGAGGTGCGCCTCGCAGGCTGGGTCGAGAACATCCGCGACCATGGCGGCGTTATGTTCCTCGATATCCGTGACGAGTACGGCGTGACCCAGGTCGTTGTGCATGATGACAGTATGCTCGAGGACGTCAACCGCGAGTGCACCGTGACCATCTCCGGTAAGGTCGTTAAGCGTGATGAGGACACCATCAATCAAAAGATCGCGACCGGTATGGTCGAGATCGTCGCCGATACCCTCACCGTTCTCGGTAAGTGCAAGAATAACCTGCCGTTTGAGGTTGTATCCTCGACCGCGACCAATGAGGACACTCGTCTGAGATACCGCTTCCTCGATCTGCGCAATCCCAAGGTGCACAACAATATTCTCCTGCGTTCGCAGGTGATTTCCTTCCTGCGCCAAAAGATGAGCGAGATGGGCTTTATGGATATCGCTACCCCCATCCTCGGCGTATCCTCTCCCGAGGGCGCCCGTGATTACCTGATTCCCTCGCGTAAGCATAAGGGCAAGTTCTACGCCCTGCCGCAGGCGCCGCAGATTTTTAAACAGCTTTTGATGGTATCGGGCTTTGACCGCTATTTCCAGATCGCGCCCTGCTTCCGTGACGAGGACGCGCGTGCCGATCGTTCTCCCGGCGAGTTCTATCAGCTCGACTTTGAGATGGCGTTCGCGACTCAGGAGGACGTCTTTGCGGTAGCGGAGGAAGTCCTCTATGAAACCTTCAAGAAATATTCTGATAAAGAAATAAGCAAACCGCCCTTCCGCCGCATTTCATTCGCGGAAAGTATGCTCAAATACGGCACCGATAAGCCCGATCTGCGCAATCCGCTCGAGATCGTTGAGATCTCCGATATGTTTGAGGAGACCGACTTCAAGCCCTTTCTCAAGAAGTGCGTCCGCTCCATCAACGTGCCCGGCGCCGCATCCTGCTCCAAGAGCTGGTTCAAGAAGATGGAGGAGTTCGCGCTCTCTATCGGCATGAAGGGTCTGGGCTATGTCAAGGTGACCGAGGATATGCAATTCGACGGTCCGATCGACAAGTTCTTAAAGCCGGGTGACAGAGAAGAGCTGATCAAGCGCAACGGTTCCAAGGCAGGCGACGTGATCTACTTCATCGCCGATACCGCTGCCGAGGCGCCCAAGCTCGCCGGTCAGATCCGTACCGAAGTCGCGACCCGACTCGACCTGATCGACAAGAGCCGCTTTGACTTCTGCTTCATCGTCGATTTCCCGATGTTCGAGCAGGATGAGGAGAGTGGCCAGATCATCTTCACCCACAACCCGTTCAGTATGCCGCAGGGCGGTATGCAGGCGCTCCTCGAGAAGGATCCCTGCGATATTCTCGCTTATCAGTACGACATCGTCTGCAACGGCGTGGAGCTTTCGTCCGGTGCGGTTCGTAACCACGATATCGAGATCATGAAGAAGGCGTTCTCAATCGCCGGCTATACCGAGGAAGATCTCAAGGAAAAGTTCCGCTCTCTGTACACCGCGTTCCAGTACGGAGCTCCGCCTCACGCGGGTATGGCGCCCGGCGTGGATCGCATGCTGATGCTGCTGACCGAGGAGGAGAACATTCGCGAGGTCATCGCCTTCCCGATGAACTCTAACGCGCAGGACGTCCTGCTCGGCTCACCCGGTGAGGTCAGCGAGATGCAGCTGCGTGAGGTGCATATTAAGCTGAGATAACTGATGCCTTCCCCTTGAGGGGAAGGTGGGCAAATTGCAGGACATACATGACCTGCAATTTGGTCGGATGAGGTGGAAACCTCTCCGCGATATCCATATAAGGGATGAGGCAAAAACGCTTCCACCTCATCCGTCACCCGACACAAGTGTCCGGTGACACCTTCCCCTCAAGGGGAAGGTTCCGAGAAAGGACGAACCATTATGATTACACGAGAAGATATCGAAAACATCGCGCTGCTCTCTAAGCTCTTTGTCGATGAAAAGGACATTGACAGCCTGACCGAAGAAATGCAGAAGATCGTTGCCTTTGCGGATACGATCAACAGCGTTGAGGTGAAGAGCGGCGAGTTTGATAATATCAACAACCTGCAAAACGCTTTCCGCGCGGATGTGGTCAAAGAATCCTTACCCGTCGAGGAGATCCTGAAAAACGCCCCCGAACAGGCGGAGGATCACTTCCTCGTCAGAAAGAGAGCGTGACATGGGACAGATCAAACGCATCCATGAGATGCTCGTTAATAAAGAAATTACCTGCGTTGAGCTGACACAACAGTACCTCGACGCGATCGAAAATTCCAATAAAGAATTAAACGCCTATATCACCGTCACCCCCGAGGTGGCGCTGGAACAGGCGAAGAAGGTGGATGAAAAGATCGCCGCCGGAGAAGAGATCGGTATGCTCGAGGGTATTCCGATGACCTTAAAGGACAATATCTCCACCAAGGGGATCGACACCACCTGCGCGTCCAAGATCCTGACCGGCTACAAGCCGATCTATGACGCGACCGTGTATGAGCTGCTCCAAAAAGAGGGCGTGGTCATGCTCGGCAAGACCAATATGGACGAGTTTGCGATGGGCTCCTCCTGTGAGACCTCCTACTACGGCGGCGCGAAGAATCCGCACAGCCTTGACCATGTATCGGGAGGATCATCGGGCGGCGTCGCGTCCGCTGTCGGCGGCAATCTCGCTGTCTACGGACTCGGCTCCGACACCGGCGGCTCGATTCGTCAGCCCGCGTCTTTCTGCGGTATCGTCGGCTTGAAGCCCACCTACGGCGCGGTATCGCGTTTCGGTCTGATCGCGTACGCGAGCTCCTTTGATCAGATCGGCCCGATCACCCACGATGTTGAGGACGCGGCAATCGTTTTTGACGCGATCGCGAAATATGATGAAAGAGATTCCACCTCTCAGGGTAGTGAGCCGACACTCCCGACCTTGAAGGATGATATCAAAGGAAAGAAGATCGGTATCGCCAACCAGTACCTCGACGGCGTTCGCGAGGACGTCAGGCAGGCTGTCCTCGACGCGGCAAAGGCATATGAGGAGATGGGCGCCGAGGTCGTATATTTTGATTTCCCCGAGCTGAAATTCGCCCTGCCGTGCTACTATATCCTCGCGATGGCGGAGGCTTCCTCCAACCTCGGACGATACGACGGCATCCGTTACGGCTACAAAACAGAGCATTACAACGGCACGCACGATATGATCTGCCGCACCCGATCGGAGGGCTTCGGCAAAGAGGTGCAGCGCCGTATCCTGATGGGCACCTATGTGCTGTCCGCAGGCTACTATGACGCTTACTATAAAAAGGCGGTCAACCTGCGCGGCGCGATTGTCGACGCGTTTGACAGAGCGTTTGAAGGTTGCGACGTTATTCTTGCGCCGACCGCTCCCGTGACCGCGTTCAAAAACGGTTATCTCTTCGGCGAAGAGACCGACCAACTCGAGGCGTATCTCTCCGATATCTGCACCGTTCCTGTCAACGCGGCAGGTCTGCCGGGCATATCGATCCCCTGCGGCGTCGACAAAGAGGGTCTGCCTATCGGCATGCAGCTCATCGGCAAGAAGTTTGATGAAAAAACCATCCTCAACCTCGCCTATCAGTATGAGCAGAAAGAGGATAAATTTATCGAAACAAAGTGGGGTGTCAAGCTGTGAAATATGAATTAGTAGCGGGCTTTGAGACCCATGTAGAATTGCAGACGAACACCAAGATCTTCTGTTCCTGTACCACCAAGTTCGGCGGTGACCCCAACACCCACTGCTGTCCGGTATGTATCGGTCTGCCCGGTACACTGCCCAAGCTCAATGAGCGCGTGGTGGAATACGCGATCATGGCAGGTCTTGCCACTAACTGCGAGATCGCCGAGATCGCCAAGATGGACAGAAAGAACTACTGCTATCCCGATCT
>CAMJJL010000010.1 GCA_946406145.1 uncultured Clostridia bacterium
TCGGCAAGACCTTTGTATTAACAGGAACCTTACCGACTATGAGCAGAAAAGAAGCGTCGCTTCTGATCGAGCAAAACGGAGGTAAAACATCCTCATCCGTATCGAAGAAAACCGATTTTGTCCTCGCGGGTGAAGACGCGGGCTCGAAGCTGACCAAAGCGCAGTCGCTCGGTGTGACGATCATCAGTGAAGCGGAATTGCTCGAAATGATTCAACAGAATAACGAATAATTGAGTGATCCCTGTCCTTTTCGGGCAGGGATCACTTGCGTTTCCGGACAATCTTTTACGGACAGGTTATATCCGATGACCTGTCCGCATAGTTTTTACTATCGATGTATCAAACAACAAACGTGATTGCGCAGGATGGTGAAAGTATGGAAAAGAAAAGTATGGATTGTATTCTCGAGAGGCTTCCCGATCGGATCAGAATCCCTCTGGAAAGAGCACGAAGCGCTTTTGAGGATAAGGTGACAGAAATCGTCTTACGAGCAGAATCGCCTGTGTGTATTCGTGAACGAAAACGAATGTTCTTTCTCACAGACAGCGGCTATCTGACCGATTCCGCATGTGCGGAGAATCTTTTGATAACATCATCGAAAGAGATGGAGCAAACGGTGCTGCGACTGTGCGATTATTCCATCTATGCGTTTCAGAATGAGATCAACAGCGGCTTTATCACGATCGATGGCGGCGTCAGAGTCGGACTGTGCGGCAAGGCGGTCATCCATCATGGTGAGATTATCAATGTCCGTGATATCAGCTCACTGAGCTTTCGTGTCGCGAGGGATATCAGCGGATGCGCATCCTCGTTGATCCAAAAGCTCGATCCTCTCGGCGGCGTTCTGATCTGCGGAATCCCCGCAAGCGGCAAAACGACGCTGATCCGTGACGCCGCGCGACAATTATCATACCGTTATCGTGTGAGTGTGCTGGACGAGAGGGGAGAGTTATCCGCCTGTCATCGGGGGAAGTCGGGCTTTTCCCTTGGCTTATGTGATGTCTATAACGGTTATCCGAAGGGGATCGCCGCCAATTGCGCGATCCGCAGCATGGCGCCCGAGATCATCATATGCGATGAGATGGGCGATCAGAGTGACGTCGACCTGTTGCTTTACTCCATGCGGTGCGGCGTAGCGTTCATTGCGACGGTTCACGCTTCATCGATGCAGGATCTCAGGCGCAGAGAGATCACATCAAAAATGATCAATACCGGCGCTTTTCGGTATATCGTCTTTCTTTGCGCGGACGGTAATGTCGGGCAGATCGATAAAATCTACGAAATGTGTGACGCACGTGATTAAGCTGATTCTATGTATCGTGATCCTGTTCTGCGGTGCGGTGATCGGTATCCATTTATCACAAAAGCTCACTCGCCGCAGGGATGTTCTGACAGAATTCGAGGTGCTGTTCCACAGGGCTTTGATCCGCATTGAGTATAACGCAGGCGATCTGTGCGAGGTGTTCTCCGATAATTTTGCAGGATTTCCGTTCGAGCATACGATCCCTTTCGATATCCAGTGGCAGCGGTTGATTGACAGCTTCTCTTATGTATTATCGAAAGATGACGTCGGGATGCTCCGATCCTTTACCAAGGATCTCGGAGCGGCAGATGTCGATTCACAAAGACAGCATATCACTTTGTTCGGTGAATTGTTGAAGGAACACATATGTGAAGCACAGGATGACATACAAAAGAAAGCAAAAATGTACAGGATAATTCCGCTGTCGGTGGGAATGGTGATCTCTCTGATGGTGATATAGGGATGGAAGAATATGGACGTTGATATGATATTTAAGATTGCGGCGATCGGGATCATCGTCGCAATCCTCAACCAGCTGTTGGTACGCAGCGGCAGAGAGGAGCAGGCGCTCTTGACGACGATCGCGGGGTTGGTGGTGGCGCTGATGATGATCATCTCACAGATCAGCGAGCTGTTCACGACCGTCAAGAACACCTTTGGATTATAAGCATGAACATTATCACCATTTGCGGCGCTGCTATCGTCACAGCGGTATTGGCGGTGATGCTCCGATCCCAGAGCCCTCACAGCGCCATGCTGTTGTCCGTAGCCGCAGGAGCGATCATTATCCTGAGTTTATTAAAGCATCTTCCCGATACGCTGTCGGGGATCCAAAGCGTTTTGTCGGACGGCGGTATCAACACAGCCGATATTGCGATCCTGCTGAAGGTGATGGGGATATGCTTTGTCACGGAATTTACCTGTGACTGTGTGACGGAGGCAGGCTTGCTGTCGCTGAGCACCAATATCTCCTTTGCCGGAAAGATCCTGGTGTTACTCACATCATTACCGCTCTTTCAAAATATGATCACTGTGATCACAAAACTGGGCAGCTGATATGAAGCGTATATTGATGGTGTTGCTTGGTGTTCTGTTGATCGGCTGTTTTACGATCAGATGTAATGCCGTGGCTTTGTTTGACAATGAGAAAAGTGAGATTGAACGCAGTGTCGATGATGAAACCAAAAACAGATTAAGCGAATTAGGCATATCGGGCATTGATGATATCACTCAAAAAGGCATTGACAGTGCGTCTGTATGGAAGTACCTAACTGAATTAGTCGCGTCATACAGCTCAGGGCCGATGGCGGCGCTGATCTTGCTCACTGCGGTATTGTTGTTCGGTTCGATCGCGGAATCGTATACCTACTCGCTGCGGTATACGGATACGAGAGATATCATGGGCGTTGTCATCAGTCTGTTTATCACGTCGATCATCGTCAATCCCGTGACACAACTGATTGCTTTATCGTCAACCGTGATCCAAGGCGCGTCAGCGATGATGACGGTTTATCTTCCCGTGATGGCAGGGATACTGGTATTCTCGGGACATATGATCTCGTCGGGCGGATACTACGCGGCGGTGATCACTGTATCTCAGGTGATATCGCGATTATCGGTGACAGTATTCACACCGCTGTTATCAGTGTTCCTGTCATTATCGGTTTGTGCAAGCATATCCACGCGTATCCGGCTCGGCGGATTGATCGAGATCGCGAGCAAGGGCTTCAAATACGGGATCACCTTTATGATGAGCGTATTTACGGCGGTGATCGGACTTAACGGCGCGTTATCCGGCGCGGCGGACAGTGTCGCGAATAAAGCGGCGCGGTTCGGGCTGAGCTCCTTCATTCCGCTGATCGGATCGTCGATCGCCGAGGCGTACGGCGCGATACAAAACAGTGTCGGCATCCTGCGGTCGGGAGCAGGGGTATTCATTATTATCGCGTTGTTTATCTGCTTTGCGCCGTTGATTACACAAAGTATTCTGTGGTCAACCACTCTATGGGTCGCAAAAAGCATCGGCGAGATGCTCTCCGTCACTTCCGCATCATCCATGATCAACGCGTTATCGCAGTTTTTATCTGCGCTCAGAGTGATGCTGATCGCCGTGATGACGTTGTTTATCATCTCGACGTCGATCATGATGTCACTGGGAGGTCACACATGAACGGGATCAAGGCAGTCAGCATGACGCTGTGCTATACCTGTGTCGCCGTCAGCATAATCACGGTTTTGATTCCGCAAAAGCGGACACGCAGAGTCATGGGCTTTGTTGTCGGGCTGTTTTTTATCAGTACGTTCCTCACCGCTGCAGCAGCGCAGGTAAGTGAGCTCGATCTTCATTCACCGTATCCAAGTGATATCCCGATCCCTACCTATCCTGTGGAAGATTCCCGTGATACGGTCGCCCGGATGACGGCGGATCAACTGACGCAGGCATTGAATGAGCTTTTGAATAATGAAGGGATTTTTCCGGACGATATTAAGCTGACGCTGAAAATATCCGACGAGGGCAGAATATCTGTTGTACGTGCCGTCATATATATTAGCGAACAGGATATTCATAAAACGCCGACGATCAAAAGCATCGTCTACAGGAATATTTCAAAGGAGCCTGAAATACATGTTACAGGGGAAGAAGCTCAGCAAGTGGTTGGGTGACAAAAGAGTGATCAAAATCGCTGTGATCATCGGTACGGCGGCGGTATTGTTGATCGGACTGTCATCATTCATCGATTTCTCGGGCGGTGAAAAGGACAATTCCGAGCGATATGCCGCCAAAACCGAAGCGCATCTTTTGGAGATCATTTCACAGATCAGTGGGGTGGGGGAGGCAAAGATCTTTTTGACGATGGATAACGGCGGAGAGAATGTCTATCTCAAGAATACCGATACGAAAACGAAAAGCATTGAACCGAAGGTGCGCGGTGTGGTAGTGGTATGTGACGGCGGCGATGATCCGCTGGTTGTTGCCCGTGTGCTGGATGCCGTGACCAAATCACTGAATATCAGTTCAGATAAGGTATGTATCACAAAATGATATATGTTGAGATTGTCACAGCCTGCGGCTTCACAATGACAGTTTTTTATCATGTTGAGATTGTCACAGCCTGCGGCTTCACTATGACAGTTTTTTATCATGTTGAGATTGCCACAGCCTGCGGCTTTACAATGACTAATCTATAATAAAAAGGTGGAGAAATATGAGAATCAAAAAGCAACATGTATTGGTGGCGGCACTGGTCTTAGCGTTCGGAGCGGCAGTGTATCTGAACTGGCAGTTTTCGGGAACGCCGTTGATCGCTTCCACATCCAAGGAGCTCGGCGCCGCAACCTATGTCAACAATGACGCGACTGCCACAACGGATGAGGTCGCGTCGGATTCCGTAACCGAGATGACGCCTGAGGCTAAGCTCGCACAGGCAAAGACCGATCGTACGCAGGCGCAGGATAAAGCGTTGGAAGCAGCTGAGAATGTGCTGTCGCTGTCGGACAGCTCCGATGACGCGAAAACGGAAGCGGTGAAAGCGGCAAATTCCATCGAACAGCGGATACTGGCGCAGAGTAATATCGAGGGGATCCTTTCCGCAAAGGGATATCCCGGCGCGGTATGCTATATCTCCGACTCAGGATGCACCGTCACACTCTTATCAAGTGAGATGACCGAGGACGCACCCATGATCATCAAAGAAGCGATCATATCACAGTCTGAGATCGAATTCAATAATATCGTCATTATAGATGTATAAAAATAACGGACGGGTTTGCTCCCGTCCGTTTGCTGTTATTGTAACAATTTTAAGATTTCTTCCTGGATATCCGACGTCTGGATATCTGATTTTCTTTTCGCCGTATTGAAATCGGTGCCGTTGATCTTATCATAGCTCTCCGCGTCGATGATGATCAGTGCGGAGCGCGGCGGAATCAGTGTATCCTGCTCAAAGCGATACAGCGCCTTGTCGGAGGCTTCATCCGCGTTGGCAATCACATACCAGTTCTGCGGCAGTTCATACTGCGACTTGATCTGCGGTACACAGGGCTTGTCGGAGTTGTTGATGATCACACTGAGCATCCGCCACTCGCCCTCGGTATCGTTTTTCAGCGTCAGGGAAAGGCTCTGACCGTTATAGACGATATAACCGTCATTGACCGCCTTCGTCGTATTGTCGCGCAGGGGAGAGAACGCCTTGCGGATCTCGATCAATCCTCTGTAGTATTTGACCAACTCCTGATAGCGTACCGTACGCGTCCAATTGATGGAGTTGATGGAATCAGGGGATTTGTAGGAGTTATGATCGCCCTTCTTCGTTCTCGCGAATTCCTCTCCCGCCATCCAGAAGGAGATACCCAAGGAAGACAGGATCAGGGTCGCGGCGAGCTTGTTCTGGCTGATATACAGGTTGTCGGTGGTGTCAAAATCATCACACCAGTTGGATTTGAGGATTTTATCCCACAGGGTCAGGTTATCATGCGCAGACGCGTAGGTAATGCACTGTGAAGGCTCGTTCGCCCAGTTGCCGAAGGTCACGGAAGAAGCACCCATCATACCCGCGATAACATTATAGGCACTGTGGGTGGAGCCTTGGATAAAGCCCTTGCTGTCGTCATCGGAGCCGCCCTTGATGCCGTGACGCATATCATCGTTGAACATACCGATACGGGTCGAGAGCTTCTTAGCGTTCGCTTTATTGGAGCAATCCTCGCCTGAAATACCGTTCTCGCCGTCGTTGGCTGTCCACGGCTCACCGTACATGAGGATGCGCTTGTCGATCTGATCGAGCGCCTCACGGATCAGGTTCATGGTCTCGATATCGTGACATGCCATGAGATCAAATCGGAAGCCGTCGATATGGTATTCATTTGCCCAGTAGCACAGTGAGTCGATCATAAACTTACGGTACATGGTCTTGTCACTGGCAGTAACGTTACCACAGCCGGAGGAGTTGAGGAATTTGCCGTCCTGCATACGGAAGTAGTAGCCGGGTACGGTATTCTCAAAGGGAGAATGCGCGGTGGAGAACACATGGTTATATACCACATCCATGATCACACCGATGCCCTCGTCATGCAGTGCCTTGACCATTTCCTTGAACTCTCTGATGCGCACCTCACCGTGATAGGGATCGGTCGAGTAGGAGCCCTCGGGAACATTGTAGTTAACGGGATCATAGCCCCAGTTGTATTCAACGCCGGTCATCTCGTTGACGGAACCGAAGTCGAATACGGGGTTGAGCTGAACATGTGTGATGCCCAGCTGTTTTAAATAATTCACGCATGTCGGATAGGAGGTAAAGGGAATGAATGTGCCCTTTTCCGTGAACGCGAGGTATTTTCCGCGATGCGCTTTGTTGACGCCGGAGGTGTCGGAGGAAGAGAAGTCGCGCACATGTACCTCCCAGATGATTGCGTCATTCGGCTTTTCGGGCAGAACATGATGATCGTTCTCCCAACCCCAGGGATTGGTTTCCAAAAGATTCACGACCTCGGAACGCTGAGAGTTTACGCCGACTGCTTTGGAATAAACATCCTGCGTCTCATGGGTACCGGATTCGGTCTTGATCACGTAGGTGTAGTAGGTATGATTCAGATCGCCGTCGATCGTGGCGGACCAGATACCGGTCACCGCGTCGTACAACATCTGCTTGATGCTCAATACCTGTGCGCCGTCCTCATAGAAGGAACCGGTGGAGTAGAGCTTTAACAATACCTGCTCTGCCGAAGGAGCCCAAACCTTGAAGGTCGTGTTTTCGGGAGTATAGGTATAGCCTAAATCGTTGCCGTCGTAAGTATTGTAGATTTCAGATTTGTTGGAATAAAATGCGGTAGTACCCAATACAAAGACCTCACTTTATATCGTTTTTTCATCATTCAAATACAGGGATACGTACTTTAATATTTTAACATCGATAGCGTTCATTTTCAACCAAAAGTTAAGACTTAGCCCCATATCTATTAAATTCTGTTCTATTCAATAAAAATTATGTAGATAAATTGTTGATTCTGTCAAATTTGGAATGGCTGTTTTTTATCCTCTTTCTTATAAATTATGATTGTATATTCGTGTTGTTCCTATATTTACAAAGATGAATGAATATGCTATAATAAATTTGTATGATTATCAGCAGAAACGAGGGGTTTTTATGTGTGAAGAAATCAACGCCGTGAGCAAAGAGCGTAACAATATTTCCCGATATAAAAAGCGTGAGCAGGCGTTCCTGCTGTGCTTTGAATCGCTGTTTTCCGACGCGGATATTGACGAGCTTGCCGACAACGCCGGTGACGCTCGTGACGAATTTCTGAGCGATTACGCGATCGACTGCGTCAAAGGGATCAAAAAGCATCAGGAAGAGATTGATGAAAAAATCTCCTCCAACCTGAAATCGGGCTGGAAGATCAACCGCATCTCTAAGGTGTCTCTCGCGATTATGCGAGTTGCTGTTTATGAGATGCTGTATCTGGAAGATATTCCCGTATCGGTTTCGATCAATGAGGCGGTAGAGCTCTCCAAAAAGTATACCGTAGAGGATGATACCGCCTTCATCAACGGCGTACTCGGCGCAATCGCAAAAGCCTTATGAGTATCTGTCTCGGTATTGATACCAGCAACTATACCACGTCGGTTTGCCTGTATGACAGCAACAGCGGTAAGGTGATTTCCAAAAGGAAGCTCCTTCCTGTAAAAAACGGGGAGCTGGGACTGCGACAGAGTGACGCGGTTTTTCACCATGTACAGCAATTACCGGTATTGTTTGAAGAAGCCTTCGGCGATTTTTCCGATCAGATCAAGGCAATCGGCGTATCCTATGCGCCGCGTACCGAAGAGGGCTCCTATATGCCGTGCTTTACGGTTGGATTGACAGCGGCGCGTATCCTTTCCTCCGCATGGAAGGCGCCTGTCTATCTTTTTTCACACCAGCAGGGACATATCGCGGCGGCGCTGTACAGCGTGGATCGTTTAGATCTGCTGCATCAAAAGCATATCGCGTTTCATGTCAGCGGCGGTACGACTGAGGCGCTGCTGGTCAACGGTGAGGAGGGCTTTGTCACCACCCGGATCGTCGCGAAAACGCTCGATCTCAACGCGGGTCAGCTGATCGACCGTGTCGGCGTGATGCTGGGTTTGCCATTTCCGTGCGGCAAAGAGCTCGAACAGCTCGCGCGCCAATGTGAAGAAACAATCAAAGTTCGACCGTCGATCAAGGGGTTGGATTGCTGCCTGAGCGGCGGTCAGAATATTGCCGAAAAACATCTCAAAGAGGGCAAGAGTCCTGCGTACATCGCGCGGTTTACCTTGGAATTTATTTCCTCGGCAATCATCGCTATGAGCCAAAGGATCCGTGAGAAGTACGGCGATTTGGAGTTCGTATACGCAGGCGGCGTGATGTCGGATTCCATCATCCGTGATGAACTCAAGTCGCTGCATGACTGTGTTTTCGCGCTTCCCGAATTTTCAAGCGATAACGCCGCCGGTGTAGCGGTGCTCGCTTCTGTAAAGGATCAATTATGATGACACCGACACCGAAAGTTTTTTCCGTTTCACAGCTCAACGCGCGTATCGCGAATCTGATCGCGTCAGATGAAGAACTGCAAATGATCTTCATCGAAGGTGAGCTGTCGAACGTTAATATCAATTCCAAAAGCGGACATATGTACTTTTCGCTTAAGGATAAGAGCAGTGTGATTCGTGCCGTGATGTTCTCGTGGGCTGTGCGCAATCTGCGCTTTCGACCCGAGGACGGTATGAAGGTCATCCTACGCGCACAGGTCACTGTTTATGAACCGAGCGGTCAGTATCAGCTGCGTGTCGAGGATATGCAGCCCGACGGCGTCGGCGTTCTGGCGATGCAGTTCGAACAGCTGAAAAAGAAGCTCGGCGCAGAGGGGCTGTTTTCTGAAGAACATAAAAAGCCGATCCCCACAATGCCGAAAACGGTCGGTATCATCACTTCACCCACGGGTGCGGCGATTCGCGATATGATGGATATCATCGGTCGTCGATTTCCATGCGTCGATCTGGTGCTTGCTCCTGTATTGGTACAGGGCGACGGCGCCCCGGCGCAGCTGATCAACGCGGTTAATCTGTTCTCACAGAGTAAGGCGGCAGACGTCGTGATCATCGGCAGAGGCGGCGGCTCAATGGAGGATCTGTGGGCGTTCAATGACGAAGGGCTTGCCAGAGCGATCTATCATTGTGAAATCCCGGTTATCTCCGCTGTCGGACATGAGACCGACACGACTCTCTGTGACTTTGTCAGCGACTTAAGAGCGCCGACGCCCTCAGCCGCGGCAGAGCTCGCGGTACCGAATCGATATGATCTTCTGGAAAATGTACAGAACCTGTTCCGTCAGGTTATCGCATCCGTCAACAAACAGTTTGAGTTACAGCAAGCCGAGATCGATAAGCTCTCTCAGATCACGGCGGCACATTCTCCGCTCGACAAAGTGGAGAAGGAGCTGGAGCTGGTCAATTCCTTTGCGGTACGTGCCGAGAACGCCGCTTCACACTCCCTGGATTCCGCACAAGCGAAAGCAAATGAGCTTTTCACTAAGGTGGAGGCGCTCAATCCCGTGGCGGTATTGAACCGCGGATTCTCGTACATCACGCATGACGGAAACAATGTCAGCTCAGTAAAAGACGTGAAAGTCGGCGATCTGCTCGATATCACGGTAAAAGACGGCAATCTCACAGCCGAAGTAAAATAGAGGAAACTATGTCATTTACACACCTGCATGTGCATACCGAATACAGTTTATTGGACGGCGCCTGTCGGATCTCACGCCTGGTTGAACGGGCGAAGGAGCTCGGACAGGACGCCCTTGCCATAACCGATCACGGCGTCATGTACGGTGTGATTGATTTTTACAGAGAATGTAAGAAGCGGGGGATTCGCCCGATCATCGGCTGTGAGGTCTATGTCGCGCCGCGTTCCCGATTTGATAAAACCTTTGAGCTGGACAGGGAATACTATCATCTGATCCTGCTGTGTGAGAATCAGACAGGCTATCAGAATTTGATGAAGCTGGTATCCCTCGCGTTCACCGACGGCTTCTATAACAAGCCCCGTGTGGATGATGAGCTGTTGGAAAAGTACCACGAGGGCTTGATCTGCCTGTCCGCCTGCATGTCCGGCGAGGTTCCCAAGCGTATTCTTGCCGATGATGATAACGGCGCGCTCGAGAGGGCGCGGTATTATCAGCGCGTGTTCGGTAAGGAGAATTACTTTATCGAATTGCAGAATCATGGGATCATGGAGCAGGAAAGGCTGAATCTCAAGCTGATCCGGATCGCCCGCACCATCGACGCCGGTCTGGTCGTCACCAACGACTGCCACTATATTCGCAAGGAGGACAGCAACCTCCACGATATCCTTCTGTGCATCCAGACCAACAGCACGGTTCAAAACAAAAAGATGGGCTTCGAGACGGAGGAATTCTACCTCAAAAGCGAGGAAGAAATGCGCGCCGTATTCGGCGATCTGGACGAAGCCTTTGAGAATACCGTTAAAATAGCCGAACGCTGTCATGTGGAATTCGAGTTCGGCAACCGCAAGCTGCCCGATTTCAAAACACCCGATAACGAGGACCATTATGAATACTTTCGCCGTTTGTGCTATGACGGCTTATATCGTCATTACGGACAAAACCCCGATCAAAGCCTGATACGGCGGCTCGATTACGAGCTGTCCGTGATCCGCAAAATGGGCTTTGTCGATTACTTTCTGATCGTCAACGATTTCGTTCAGTACGCCAAAAGCAAGGATATCCCCGTAGGTCCCGGCAGAGGCTCGGGCGCAGGCTCCTTGTGCGCCTATTGTATCGGTATCACCGGCATTGATCCGATCAAATACGATCTGCTGTTTGAACGATTCTTGAACCCCGAACGCGTCAGTATGCCCGATTTTGATATCGATTTCTGCAAGGACAGAAGATCGGAGGTCATCGATTACGTCATCTGTAAGTACGGAGAGGATCATGTCGCGCAGATCGTTGCTTTCGGTACCATGCAGGCGCGCGGAGCTGTACGCGATGTCGGAAGAGTGTTGGATATCCCGTACGCGACCGTCGATAAGATCGCCAAGATGATCCCGTTCAGTCTTGATATGACACTGGATAAGGCGTTGTCGTTGTCCTCGGAGCTGCGTCAAAGCTATCATCAGGATGCGACCGTCAAGCAGATCATCGATATTGCGCGCGCGCTGGAGGGTGTACCGCGCCATATCACCATGCACGCGGCAGGCGTTGTCATCACCGATCAGCCTGTCAGCAACTATGTACCGCTCGCAAAATCCGATGAAGCCGTCATCACGCAGTTTACGATGACGACGCTGGAGGAGCTCGGTCTGCTCAAAATGGACTTCCTCGGCTTGCGCAATCTCACTGTCATCCATGACGCAGAGACGATGATCCGCCGCAGTGTTCCGCTGTTCAGGGTCGATGAGATCGATTACAGTGACAAAGCGGTTTATGATATGATCTCTACCGGCAATACGGACGGTGTGTTTCAGTTTGAAAGCGGCGGCATGAAGAACGTGCTTGCCCAATTAAAGCCCGAACGGTTTGAGGATCTGATCGCGGTCATCTCGCTGTACCGACCCGGTCCGATGGATTCCATCCCGACCTATATCCGTAATCGACATCAGCCTAAGCTGATCACCTATAAGCATCCGCTGCTTGAGCCGATTTTGAACGTCACCAACGGCTGTATCGTCTATCAGGAGCAGGTCATGCAGATCTTCCGCTCTTTGGCAGGCTATTCCCTCGGCCGCGCGGATATCGTGCGCCGTGCCATGAGCAAGAAGAAACACGACGTCATGGAGCGTGAGAAGCAGATTTTTATCCACGGTCTGATGGATGATAACGGAAACGTGGAGGTGGAAGGCTGTCTCAGACGCGGTATCGATGAACAAACAGCTTTATCGATCTTCTCCGAGATGGAGAGCTTTGCGTCCTATGCGTTCAATAAAAGCCATGCCGCCGCTTATGCCGCGTTATCCTACCAGACCGCGTATCTCAAATGTCATTATCCGCGTGAATACATGGCGGCGCTGCTGTCATCCGTCATTGAAAGTCAGAACAAAACCGCGGTTTATATCGGCGAATGTCACCGACTGGGCATATCGGTTCTGCCGCCGAGCGTGAATGAAAGCGACAGTAAATACACCGTATCCTCGGGGCATATCCGATTCGGCTTATCCGCTGTCAAGAATCTCGGGCTTGCCTTCATCAACGCAATCATCTCCGAGCGCAGGATAAGACCGTATCAGTCTTATTATGATTTTTGCAGACGACTCAACGGCAAGGGACTGAACGCCCGATCACTCGAGAGCCTGATCAAATGCGGCGCGCTCGATCACCTCGACTGCAATCGCCGTCAAATGCTTTCGGTATCCAAAACGATACTTGATGATCTGGAGTATGAGCGCCGTAGGGGTGGGGGAGCAGGACAGATCTCACTCTTCGATATGGACTCACTGGGCGCTCAGAACGAGATCGCGATCCCTGCGTTAGAGGAATTTCCGCTGATCGAGCTGCTGAATATGGAGAAAGAAATGGCAGGTATGTACCTCAGCGGCCATCCGATCGACGCTTACGCGAATTTCGCAAAATCGGTGGATGCCGATAAGATCAGCGATATTATGAATATCGAGGAGGGCAGATACCGCGATCGTTCTAAGGTGCGCTTGATCGTGACCGTCAACAAGAATAAGACCCAGCTCACCAAGAATAATAAGATGATGGCGTTCGCCGACGTGGAAGACCGATACGGCACGTGCGAGATCATCATCTTCCCGAATGTGCTGGAAGCGTCTCGTGACGCGCTCTATGCAGGAGCAGTGATCGACATCGAAGGTACACTGAGCATGAAGGAAGAGGAAGAACCGCGTGTATTAGCGGATAAGATCACGCTGTTGCCTCCTGCCGATGAATTAACGCGAAAGAACAGCAAGCCGAAAAATACTCAGGCAAATGTGATCGATCCCCATCGATTGCAGACATTATATCTGAGGATCCCTTCATTGGATTGCAAAGAATACCGCAAAGCGAAGAATATTCTGGAGATTTTCAGCGGCAACACCCGCGTTATCTTCTATCTCAGTGAAACGAAAGAAAAGCTCTTAGCGCCGAGGAGTCTTTGGACGACCCCGAATCCCACTATGCTCGGAGAATTGAGCTTTCAACTCGGGGAAGAAAACGTCATATTGAAATAACAAACGGGAACGATGGATCATTTTATCACATTGTTCCCGATTTTTTTGCATAAATACTTGATTCTAAGTGGTATTTTGTATTATAATATAGTGTGTATTTAATTCTTTTTCTAAAGAGGAGGAACTATTATGGCTAAATCATTAGCAGTTTTAACAAGCGGCGGCGACGCGCCGGGCATGAACGCGGCGGTCAGAGCCGTTATCAGAGCCGGTATCTACAACGGCTTTAAGGTATTTGGCGTTTACAAGGGCTACAACGGTCTGTTGAACCATGATATTAAAGAGATGAATCTCCGTTCGGTATCCGATATCCTCAGCCGGGGCGGTACGATCCTGTATACGGCACGCAGCAAGAAGTTTATGCAGCTCGAGTATCAGCAGCAGGCGGCGGATTACTGCCGTTCTCTCGATATTGAAGGGCTGGTCGTCATCGGCGGTGACGGTTCCTTCAAGGGTGCCAGAGCGCTCTCTAATGCCGGCATTCCGTGTGTCGCGCTCCCCGGCACGATCGATAATGACATCGCCTGTACCGATTACACCATCGGCTTTGATACCGCGATGAACACTGCTGTTGAGATGATCGATAAGATCCGTGATACTGCTCAGAGCCATGATCGATGCTCCGTTGTTGAGGTTATGGGCCGTCACTGCGGCGATATCGCGCTGGAGACCGGTATCGCGGTCGGCGCTACCGCCATCATCGTTCCCGAGATCGAGTATGATCTCGAACGCGACGTTATCTCACGTATCTATGAGCAGAAGGATACCGGTAAGAAGCACTTTATCGTTATCGTAGCCGAAGGTGTCGGCGGCTCTCAGGAGATCTCGCATTACATCCAGCATCGCACCGGTATCGAGACCCGTGCCACTATCCTCGGTCACGTACAGCGCGGCGGTTCTCCGACACTGCGTGACAGAGTTATGGCGACGAAGATGGGTGTTGCAGCGGTCGAACTGCTCGCCAAAGGCGTCGGCAACCGCGTCATCGCTTCTCATGAAGGTAAGATCGTCGATTATGATATCACAGAAGCGCTCGATATGCCGCGCAAATTCAACAACGAGCTCTATGAAATTGCTATGAAGGTTTCCATCTGATCAATATCGGAGGGCAACAATTAGGATATGGGTATTCAGTATTTTTATAATTTTTGCATCAAGGATATCGACGATACCGATTTATCGAGCGATATTCTGTCTGCGGTGAGGAGGAGCTACTTCTCTGATTATGAGAAGATTCGTGACAAGATCACCTATAACAGCGAGGGTGAGTCACTGCAGTATGATTATTCCATCGAGCGCAATAAGCCGCTTCACTGGACGGTAAAGCAGAAGGACGGCACGACCGTGCAGGAGGTTCTGCCTACCGATGACGGCAAATACTACCTTTGTTACTATCGCGACAAAAAGCTGTTCAAACGCCTGCTGTTCAGCAAGCTGCATACGCTGTTGAAGGCGGAGTATATGGATGAGAACGGTGCTGTGTATCGTTCCGTCGAGCCTCGTAAGATCCAGAGCGGATTATGCCTGTTATATAAGGATAACACGACGGATCCGACGCCGCTGTATGTCGCTCCCGAGGTATTCGAAAAGCCGGTCGCAGAACAATTAGCCGCGAGCTTTACCGATTACACGGCGATCGCTTCCACCAACGACGGTATCGTGTGGTTTTTGTCCGATGAACAGATCGAGCATTATCGCAATTTTGCCGATCGTGCACGGAAGAATATTGCGCAGACGATCGATCAAAGCTATATGCAGGACAGTGCGCCGCTCTATGAAAAAATCAACCCGAAGGATTTTAATATCAAGCGCAATCTTTCCGCTTCACTCGATATTTCCGACGCTAAGCCTTTCGGCGCGCAGATATCTGCGCCTGTGGAGGATGCCGCGGATGAAGCGCAATCCATTACGTTAGCTCAACCTGAGGATGAAACGCTGTTTGAAAAACCCGTCATTTCTGCGGATGAATCCTCCGTGCAAGCAGTGGAGGATGACTCTGCAGAAGGTGAAATCCGAGTTGAGGATAGTTCTGCAGAAGCTAAAATCCAAGTTGAGGATAACTCGGAAGAAGCTGAAATCCAAGTTGAGGATAACTCGGCAGAAGCGAATGTCCAAGCTGAGGATGAACCGCCTACACTGGAGGTATCTGTTCTCGAAGCGGATGAAGTCGCTGCTGAGGAACCTGATCAAACGATCAAGCCCGATAAGCTGATCAAGGCGGACGGCGCTGTGTACAGCTACTTTGGTGAGCTGGACGATCACGATAACCGTGACGGCTACGGCAGAACCGTGACTGAGCTGGGACGTACCGCGTATGAGGGTGTTTATCGTAACGATAAGCGCTCCGGCAAGGGATCTTACTTCTATAAAGACGGTACGCTGTGCTACAGCGGTGATTGGGATGAAAATGTCCGACACGGTATCGGCGTGGGAATCAGTGCGAGAGACGGATCCATACACGTAGGTAATTGGGTGAATAACAAGCCCGAGGGCAACGGCGTGCGTGTCGCGGCGGACGGCACGATCAAGTTTGTCTGCAAGGAGCTGTCCGACGGTACGACCGCTTTGATGAATTATCATGATAATGACACGATCGTCATCTCAAAGTATGACAAAGACGGCACCAAGATTTCCGACAAGATCGTTTCCTTAACAGACGAATAATCAGATATAAGACGCGGAGTGGAAGCATTCCGCGTTTTCTTTATGATATCATCTGTCTTATTGTTGGTATATGTTTCAAAAAACTGTCCATACTATCATCATCGTGAACCTACGATAATATTGTACAATAGTAAGGAGAAACAGAATGAAACGTTTATTTGCACTGTTATGCACGGCAATGATGGTCGGTGTGATGCTGTGCTCCTGCACGGGAACAGCGAACAACGTCAAAGAGAAGGCGTCGGAGGCGGTGTCCGATATCAAGAAGGATATGAACGACAATGCCGCTGAGAACAAGAGCGTGGTCGATCAAAACGGTACCGTTGTACCGACCGATCCCACCGAAGGCTCCGTGATGGAAACCATCGAGGATGCTGTCGCAACTGAATGGGACAGCATGAAAGAGGACGGCAAAGTAGATGACGGTGACGGCAATGTCGGCGATCGTGAGAATTCCGACGGCGACGGTAATCCCGCACCAGAGAATTGAGTTATCGCAAAAAAGCAGCCTTTCCGAATAGGGAAGACTGCTCTCTTTTTCTTTTTTTATTGTCATTGCGAGGAGCGGACAAGTGTCAGCGACGTGGCAATCTCAATCGCAAATATATTGTTACATCACCTTCTCCAAATCCTGTTTCAGCTTTCCGATGATCTTCTTTTCAAGCCGCGAGATATAGGATTGCGAGATACCCAGCAGATCAGCCACCTCCTTTTGGGTATGCTCCTTGTTACCGTTGAGCCCGAAACGCAGCTCCATGATCATTGCCTCTCGGGTGTTGAGCCGATTGACCGCCTCCATCAGTTGATTGATCTCCACCTCCTGTTCGATGTCCGCACTGACGGTGTCGCTGTCCGACCCGAGAATATCGCTGAGCAACAGTTCATTTCCGTCCCAGTCGGTCGAGAGCGGCTCTTCGATCGAGATCTCATATTTCATCTGGGATGTTTTACGCAAGAACATCAAGATCTCGTTTTCGATACAGCGTGAAGCATAAGTCGCGAGCTTGATGTTGCGGTCGGGTGAGAAGGTGTTGACCGCCTTGATCAGACCGATCGTCCCTATGGAGATCAGATCCTCGATATTGACGTTGCTGTTCTCAAATTTCTTCGCGATATAAACGACCAGCCGCAGGTTGTGTACGATCAACGGTTCTCTTGCTTTTTCATCCCCGTCCTTGATCTGCTGCATGATAACGGCTTCCTCCGCTTTGGTGAGGGGTGGGGGCAATGCCGCGGATGAGTTGATATAATAGACGCTGTTGGACAGCAGGATAAATCTCAGCTTGAATAATATGTTTCTCAGAATTTGCATGATCTCACCTTATGATTTCAGAATTAATGATTGCCTGATAGTTAGGGTTTTGTATTTGACCGGACGCGATATAAACGGTGTCGTCGATTAGCTTCTTATCAATATGTACCGTATCTGCTTTGACGGCGCTCAGATAGGAGCTGCCGTTCACTGTAGAATAGGGGATGATGCGGATCAGCTCTTCCCGAACGGTATCATATACTGCCGTATCAACAATGATAACCGGCGCCGAAGAAAACGGTTCTCTCAGATTGCTCCCCGTGTCTACCTTACCGACACAGGAATAGTTTTTTCCGTGTATGGTGAATCTGAGCATCACAACCGTGCTTTTCATTCTCTCAGAGAATATTTTATAGATGACCAATACAAATATATATATGATCGCGGTCAATGCTGTCAGCCAGATCGGATTGACCTGCAGATACAGGATCTCATTGACGATCACCATATTCGGCGGCTTGAACAACTGATAAAAAAGAATATAACCGCCGCAATAGATAACGGAAACGGTTGTATTACATAGAAACGATTTCAGATATTCCATCGGAGATCTCCATCCGAACACAATCAGAGTGATGATCCCCGTTATGACGATCCTCAGTATCAATAACAGTATACGGCTGTCGGAACGGATAAAGATCGTCATTGCGAATACCGCGCCGATCACAGCGCCGAGGATCATGCGATAGAGCCGGACATCCCGTTTCAATAGTTTCTCGGCAGTCATCAGGATCGCGTAATTGACGATCGCGTTGACGAACAGAAGAACATCGATATAGATAATCATGCTCTCCCTCCGTTCAATGCTATTATGACACAGATTTCCTGCGATACCTGTCAAAGCGGAAATGAATAAATGTGTAAGTTTCGGTTCTTTTGCATGAATCAACGCGGTTATTTGTATTAATAATTCTGAATTAGAATAAAAATGTTATTATATAGCTTTTTGCGTGTGACAAATTTGAAATAATGTTAAAATTTAGTCAAAAAACATTTGACTTCAAGAATGAATAAGGGTATTATATGATAGAATTCCAATATGGTGGTGAAACTATGGCAGTATCCACAATAGATAGAGTCAGAGAAGCGGAGCAAAAGGCGAATGAAAAGCAGAACGCCGCTGAGCTGGAAGCGGAGCAGATGATTGAGGAAGCAAAGCAGCGCGCACAGCAGATGATCAAGGATGCCAAGAAGAAGGCTGACGAATTTGATCACAAGGCGGCAGTCGAGGCGCAGTCACACGCCGACGAGATCATCCGTGACCGCAAGGCTAAGGCGGAGGCTGAAGCACAGACGCTCTCGGAAAAAACGCTCCAGCAAAAACAGAACGTGATCAATAAGCTGATTCAGGAAACACTGAGTTAGTATATTTTGTCATTGCGAGGGATGGGCGATGAAGCCTATCCCGTGGCAATCTCAACCGATTATCATATTACGCAGTAAGGAGGAGCATCATGGCTATGCTCAAAATGCAGCGCATCTATGTCTATGCACTGCTCAAATACTGCAAGGATATTCTGGAAGCGCTCCAGCGGCGAGGGGTCGTAGAGATCGAGAACCTCAACATCGAGGACAGTGTCTTTTTTAAGGACGACACCTCCGCTTATCAGGCGCAGTACCAGCGCATGGCGTCCACCGCGACTGAGGCGAACGAGATCTTATCGCGTTACGTCAAACAAAAGAAGGGGCTGCTCAGCTCCTTTAAAGGGCGAAAACAGCTCTCACGCGAGGAGTACGACAAGCTGGTAGACGAAACACCGGATATCCTTCGGATCGCATACGATATCATATCGTGTCAAAAGAATATCGATACCAACAAAGCAGAAAAGATCAAGTATCAGGCGCAGCTCGACATCATCCGACCGTGGATGAGCTTGGATGTACCGATGAATTTCACCGGTACGGCGACCACCAGAGCCTTCATCGGAAAGTTCCCGGGTGATAAGACGACCACCGAGATCGTCACCGAGCTCGCTGAGATCATCCCCGAGGTCGAGGGCATCGAGGTCGAGATGATCTCGCATGACTCCAATCAGACCTGCGTCTTTATCCTGACCTCCCGAACGGATGCCGACGCGGTGTCCGACGCATTGAGGCGGATCGGCTTTGAGTATCCTTCCTACATATCTCCGGTGATCCCCAAACAGCGAGAGAAAGAGATCAACAAGCATCTGAGCAATCGTGACGGCAGGATTTTAGAGAACGAGAACGTGATCAAATCCTACGCGAAATATGCCGATAAGCTTAACTTCCTCGAGGATTACTACGTCATGAAGACCGAGCGCTACGCGGCGTATGACGATATCGCGACCTCGCGCAATACCTTTGTATTGACCGGCTATATCCCCGAACCGGACGCCGGGGGCTTGAAGGAATACCTCGAAACTACCTTTGACGCAGAGGTGGAGTTTGAAGAAGCGACCAACGATGACGCTCCCGTCAAGCTCAAGAACAATAAATTCGCGGAGCCTGCCGAATCGGTACTGGCGACCTACAGCTATCCCGATCATCACGAGGCGGATCCCACCTCGATCATGGCGATCTTCTACTACATCTTTTTCGGCATGATGTTCTCGGACGCGGGCTACGGTCTGGTCATGGCGATCGCCTGTGCCGTATGTCTGTTAAAATTCAAGGGTATGGAGCCCGGACTCAAGCGCAGTATGAAGATGTTCTTCTGGTGCGGCGTCTCCACAACAATCTGGGGACTGCTGTTCGGATCGTTCTTCGGTGACGCGGTTACGGTGATCTCCAACACCTTCTTCCATACCGCTCCGCCGAATATCCCGGGTCTGGTCACACCGATCTGGTTCAATCCCGTCGACGATCCGATGCAGATGCTCATGTTCAGCTTCCTGCTCGGTATCATCCACCTGTTCACGGGTCTGGCGATCCTCGGCTATAACTACATCAAATACCAAAAGGATTATCTTGCGGTGATCTACGATGTCATCAGCTGGTATCTGCTGGTCGGCGGCGGTATTCTCGCCCTGCTCACCATGGATATGATGGAGAACATCGCAGGCTTCACCCTTCCGCCGATCTGCGGTACGATTGGCGGCATCATGGCGGCGATCGGCGCGGTTATCATCCTGTTCTTCGCGGGAAGAGAAAGCAAGAATCCGATCATCCGACTGGCGAAAGGCGCTTACGGATTGTACGGCACGACCGGTTATCTGAGCGATATCCTTTCCTACAGCCGTCTGCTCGCTCTCGGTCTTGCGACCGGCGTTATCGCTACCGTATTCAATAAGATCGGCAGTATGATGGGGGACGGCGTCATCGGCGTGATCGCCTTCATCCTGATCTTTATCATCGGACACGGCGTCAACATCGGCATCAACGCTCTTGGCGCGTATGTCCACACCAACAGGCTGCAATTTGTTGAATTCTTCGGCAAGTTCTACACGGGCGGCGGTAAAGAATTCAAACCATTTAAGATTAATACCAAGCATTATACAGTCAAGGAGGAAAACTAATCATGGCAGAACTACTCAACAATTCCGGTTTATTCTTCGCGCTTCTCGGCGCGGCATTCGCAACATTTATGGCAGGTATCGGCTCCTCTATCGGCGTAGGTAAGGCAGGTGTAGCCGCTGCGGGCGTTCTCTCCGAACAGCCCGACCTCTTCGGTAAGGTGCTGATTTTCCAGCTGCTTCCTGCGACGCAGGGTATCTACGGTCTGCTCGTCGGCTTTTTGATCCTCTCCAATGTCGGTCTGCTGGGCGGCGGCGTAGAGGATATCTCCCTATTGAAGGGTTCTCTCTACTTTGCGGCGTCTCTTCCGATCGCGTTCGCAGGTTTTTTCTCCGCGATCCATCAGAGTAAGTGTTCCGTTGCCGGTATCGGCACTGTTGTCAAAAAGCCCGATCAGATGGGTAAAGCGCTGATCCTGCCCGCAATGGTCGAGACCTACGCGATCTTAGCGCTTCTGATCTCCATTCTGGCTGTTAACGGTATCAACGGCGTTCAGGTATAATTTGAGGAAATACTATGTCCGGTATTGATAAAATCATACAAGAGATAGAAGCCAACACGGCTCAGTTCTGTGATTCTGTTCTTGCTCAGGCGCGACAAAAGGCGGATGCGATTATCGCCGAGGCACAGCAGGAAGCGGATCGGATCGTCGCTGACGGTAAGGACAGAACTGCCGCTCATGTTGCGGATATCAAAAAGCGCGGTGATTCCGCCGCGGAGCTCGAAGAAAAACGCGTCATGCTGTATACCAAGCAGCAGATCATCAACACCATGCTCAATGAGGGCTTATCTGTGGCGAAAAATTTGCCCAAGGATGAGTACTTCGGATTGATCAAGAGCATGGTCGCCAAGTATTCTTTGGAGGATGACGGCGTGATCTTCTTCGGCGAAAACGACAACCATCGTTTACCCGTCGATTTTCTGGGTGAACTGAATCAAGCGGCTAAGGGCGGTATCGTTCTGTCGAGCAAGCCGGCTCCCATCGACGCGGGATTTATTCTGAAATACGGCGGCATCGAGCAGAATTGCTCTTTCGACGCGATCTTTGCCGGTGAAGCGGAGGATCTCTCCGACAAGGCCGGCAGGCTGTTGTTCTGATAAGGAGGGTTATGATGCAGCAGGATTTTACATATGCTGTGGCTCGTATCAGATTCAGAGAGACAAAACTGCTTTCCGACGCCGATCTCAACGCACTGCTGATGTCCGCGGATGTGGACGCTGTCATGCGTCTGCTGCGCGATAAAGGCTGGGGCGATAATTCCGATTGCCGCCCCGAGGAGCTGCTTTCTATCGAAGAAAACAAGCTCTGGGAGTTTATCCATGAGACGATCGATGATATCAGTGTGCTCAACTTCCTCTTGATCCCGAATGATTATCATAATCTCAAGGTCATCCTCAAGTGCATCACGCGCGATATGGAGCCCGACGGATTGTTGATCGAGGATTCCGTTGAGGACGCGCAGACAATCTATCATGCGATCAAATCGCGTGAATACGGCAATCTGCCCGAGTATATGCAGGAAGTTGCTCAGGAAGCGATGACAACGCTGTTGCAGACCTCCGACGGTCAGCTCTGTGATATCATCGTGGATAAGGCATGCATGGAGCATGTTTATCGGCTGGGCAAGGAGAGTGACAGCGATATGATCCGCCTGTATTGCGAGTTGTTTGTCGCGGCGGCTGATATCAAGATCGCGATCCGATGCGCGAATACGAAGAAAAAGCTCGATTTCATCCGCAGAGCATTAGCGGAATGTGACACACTCAACATCGAAAGGCTGGCTCAGGCGGCTTGTGAAGGTAAGAATGAAGTTATCGCTTACCTCGGCACGACCGAGTATCGTTCCGCTGTAGACGCGATCGAAACATCGATGTCTGCCTTTGAGAAATGGTGCGACGACTATATGACAGGCGCCATGAAGCCTCAGAAGTGGGAGCCCTTCGGTATCGGTCCCGTTGTGGCGTATATCATCGCGCGACAGAATGAGATCAAGGCGGTACGGATGATCCTCTCCGCTAAGCTCAACCATCTGTCTGAGAATACGATCAAAGAAAGACTGAGGGATATGTATGTCTGAGAGAATAGCTGTTTTCGGCGATAAAGAGAGCGTCTACGGCTTTGCCGCTCTCGGTCTTGATACCTATTTTTTTGATCTCGCTCAAGACAATACCGCCGCGTTCAGAAAACTGTGCCAAAGTCAAAGCTACAGTATTATCTATATTACGGAGGCAGCCGCTTCCTTTTTAGAGAAAGAAATTGAAAAATATCGCAGTGAGCCTTCACCGGCGATCATCCTGATCCCTGGTGTTACCGGTAATACAGGGGAGGGTATGGCGGCAGTAAAGACCTCGGTCGAAAAAGCCGTCGGCAGCGATATTTTTAATGAATAATAATTGTAGGGGAAGGGCTTGCTCTTCCCGAAAAAGGATTGATACATTATGAGTACAGGTGTAATTAAGAAGGTAGCCGGTCCGCTGGTTATCGCCGAGGGTATGCGCGACTGCAACATGTTCGACGTTGTCCATGTATCTAACATGAACCTGATCGGCGAGGTCATCGAGATGCACGGCGATCGTGCGTCTATCCAGGTCTATGAGGAGACCTCGGGTCTCGGCCCCGGCGAGCCTGTTGTTTCTACCGGAAACCAGCTTTCCGTCGAACTCGGTCCCGGACTGATCGAGAGCATCTACGACGGTATCCAGCGTCCGCTGGACGATATCATGAAGGTCAGCGGCAATAATCTCAGCCGCGGTATCTCCGTACCTGCTTTGAAGCGCGATAAGGTCTGGCAGTTCGACGCCGTCGCCAAGGTCGGCGATAAGGTCACTGGCGGCGATGTGATCGGTACCGTACAGGAGACCGAGATCGTCCTTCACAAGATCATGGTGCCGGCAGGCGTCAGCGGCACGATCAAGGAGATCAACAGCGGTGAATATAAAGTCACCGATACTGTCGCGATAGTAGAAGATGACAAAGGGGAGAAGCATGAGCTTTCTCTCATGCAGAAGTGGCCTGTCCGTATCGGCAGACCTTACAAGCAGAAGCTCTCGCCCGATATGCCGCTGATCACCGGTCAGCGCGTGATCGATACGCTGTTTCCGATCGCAAAGGGCGGCGTTGCTTCCGTACCGGGTCCGTTCGGTTCCGGCAAGACCGTCGTACAGCATCAGCTGGCGAAGTGGGCAGAGGCGGATATCGTCGTTTACATCGGCTGCGGTGAGCGCGGCAACGAGATGACCGACGTTCTGAATGAGTTCCCCGAGCTGCTCGATCCGAAAACAGGTCACAGCCTGATGGAGCGTACCGTTCTGATCGCCAACACCTCCGATATGCCCGTTGCGGCGCGTGAGGCTTCGATCTATACCGGCATCACCATCGCCGAATACTTCCGAGATATGGGCTATTCCGTCGCCTTGATGGCAGATTCCACCTCCCGTTGGGCAGAGGCGCTGCGTGAGATGTCCGGTCGTCTGGAAGAGATGCCCGGTGAAGAGGGCTATCCCGCATATCTGGGTTCCCGACTTGCTCAGTTCTATGAGCGTGCCGGTCGTGTTATCACAATCGGCAGCGAGGAGCAGGAAGGTTCCCTGTCCGTTATCGGCGCCGTATCACCTCCCGGCGGTGATATCTCCGAGCCGGTATCGCAGGCTACTCTGCGTATTGTCAAGGTGTTCTGGGGCTTGGATGCCGGTCTTGCCTATAAGCGTCACTTCCCGGCTGTCAACTGGCTGACCTCTTATTCGCTGTACGTCGATACCATGGCGAATTGGTATAAGGAGAATGTCGCTCCCGACTGGATGGACTTGCGCGCAAGAGTGATGGCGCTGCTGCAGGAGGAAAGCGAACTCGAAGAGATCGTCAAGCTCGTCGGTATGGATGCGCTGTCCGATATCGACCGTATTAAGCTCGAGGCGGCTCGTTCCATTCGCGAGGACTTCCTCCATCAGAACGCGTTTCATGAAACCGATACCTATACGACCTTGAACAAGCAGTATCATATGATGCAGCTTGTCATGGCGTTCTATG
This sequence comes from uncultured Clostridia bacterium, assembly GCA_946406145.1. Taxonomy (GTDB): domain Bacteria; phylum Bacillota; class Clostridia; order Oscillospirales; family Acutalibacteraceae; genus Ruminococcoides. The sequence goes on from CAMJJL010000010.1 coordinate 24,996, forward strand.
ATAAAAGTGCTGCCGCTCTGGATCAGGGCGCTCAGCTGAATCTGCTGATCAATATGCCTATCCGTGAGCGTATCGGACGCTTCAAATATGTCCAAGAGGATGAGATCGATCAAAATTATCAGGACATCCTCCACAATCTGGATGTAGACATCGATAATATTATCAAGAAAGGAGATGACTGATCATGCCGAAGGAATACAGGACAATCCAGGAAGTAGCAGGTCCTTTGATGCTCGTCAAGGGCGTCAGCGACGTTAACTACAACGATCTGGGCGAGATCGAGCTCGCGTCCGGTGAAGTCAGACGCTGTAAGGTGCTCGAGATCAACGGTGAAGACGCGCTGGTACAGCTGTTTGATTCCGCGGCAGGTATCAATCTCTCCAATTCCAAGGTGCGGTTCTTAGGCAAGTCGATGGAGCTGGGTGTTTCCACCGATATGCTGTCCCGTGTCTTTGACGGTATGGGCAAGCCGATCGACGGCGGTCCGGATATCCTGCCCGAAAAGCGCATGGATATCAATGGTCTGCCGATGAACCCCTATGCGCGCAACTATCCGCAGGAGTTCATCCAGACCGGCGTTTCCGCTATCGACGGTCTGAACACGTTGGTCAGAGGCCAGAAACTGCCGATCTTCTCCGCGTCCGGTCTGCCGCACGCACAATTAGCAGCACAGATCGCCCGTCAGGCGAAGGTACGCGGTACCGATGAGCAGTTCGCGGTCGTATTTGCCGCCATGGGTATTACCTTTGAGGAATCCAACTATTTCATCGAGAGCTTCAAGGAGACCGGCGCGATTGATCGTACCGTTATGTTCGTCAACCTGGCGAACGACCCTGCGATCGAGCGTATCTCCACACCCCGTATGGCGCTGACCGCCGCGGAGTATCTGGCGTTTGAAGCGGATATGCACGTACTGGTCATCATGACCGATATCACGAACTATGCCGACGCGCTGCGCGAAGTATCCGCCGCGCGTAAAGAGGTACCCGGTCGACGCGGTTACCCCGGCTATATGTATACCGACCTCGCGACATTATATGAGAGAGCCGGTCGACAGAAGGGCAAGAAGGGCTCTATCACCCTGATCCCGATTCTGACCATGCCCGAGGATGACAAGACCCATCCGATCCCCGACCTGACCGGCTACATCACCGAGGGTCAGATCATCCTGTCCCGTGAGCTGTATCGCAAGAACGTCGCGCCTCCCATCGACGTACTGCCTTCTCTGTCCCGACTTAAAGATAAGGGTATCGGCGAGGGCAAGACCCGTTCCGATCACTCTAACACTATGAATCAGCTGTTCTCCGCGTATGCGCGCGGCAAGGACGCGAAAGAGCTCATGGTCATCCTCGGTGAGAGCGCTTTGACGGATATCGATAAGCTTTACGCGAAATTTGCCGATCGCTTTGAGAATGAATATGTTTCTCAGGGCTATGAGAAGAACCGCTCGATCGAAGAGACCCTCGACCTCGGCTGGGAGCTTCTGCGCATCCTGCCTCGTTCCGAGCTCAAACGTATCGACGATAAGTATCTCGATATGTATTACGATAAGAAGTAAATAGGGGAGAGCGCGTTTCAAAACGATCCCGTCCCATTGCTTCTGAATTACGAATCAAACAGGTGATTTTATGGCAGTCAAACAGGTCAATCCGACCCGTATGGAGTTGTCAAGGCTCAAGAAAAAACTGAATACGGCAACACGCGGTCATAAGCTGTTGAAAGATAAACGCGACGAGCTCATGCGCCGATTCCTGGAGATGGTGCGTGAGAACCGCGCTCTGCGCATGAAGGTAGAGGAACAGCTCCGACAGGCAAACGCCAATTTTGTTTTAGCGAAATCCTCGATGAGCGATGAAACGCTCAAAGCGGCATTGCTTGCTCCGAAACAGGAGGTCTATGTGTCCACCTCCTATCGTAACGTGATGAGCGTCGATATCCCCGTGTTCAAAACGGATACCAGAACTCCCGACCCTAACGATATCTATTCCTACGGTTTTGCGTTCACCTCTGCCGACCTGGATGACGCGGTCAAGTCGCTCGCCGACATTCTGCCCGATCTGATCAAGCTCGCCGAGATCGAGAAAAGCTGTCAGCTCATGGCGGATGAGATCGAAAAGACCCGCCGCCGCGTCAACGCGCTCGAGCACGTTATGATCCCCGAGACACAGGAGCAGATTCGCTATATCACCCGTAAGCTGGATGAAAACGAGCGTTCGACTCAGACCCGCCTGATGAAGGTCAAGGATATGATGCTCCAACAGGCACACGGCTATTGATCCGACAATATTTTATTGATTCATCCCTCTGACAGGAATTGTCAGGGGGATGTTTTGTTTGGGGAGAATTCACTCCCAGTTCAAAGGATATTCATATTTCTCTGTTATGATACATATAGTGATACGGGTGATGGTTATGCCGTGTCGATTACAAGAGCTTCGCAAAAAAGAAGTGATCAACGCCTGTACGGGATGCAAAATCGGATATGTGGATGATTTACAGATCGATACCAAATGCGCCAAGGTCGTAGCGCTGATCGTATACGGCAGACCGAGGATATTGGGGCTGTTTGGCAAATGTGACGACTACTATATCCGATGGGAAAAGATCCGTCTGATAGGGGAGGATGCGATTCTTGTCGAGGATTCTGTGCAAAAAATGCCAAACAAAGCAAAAAAACGTCATAAATTTGTGACAATTTGTCATCAAATATTTTTGTGAACGATAGCAAATTGCACTATACAATTATGTGGATTATGTACATTTTTTCTAAAACAATGTTCTAAATCGGAATTAAAAGCTATTTTTATTGCTTTAAAAGAACTAAAATCAAAATGTTACAAACTTGCAATTCTTGCAATATTGTGGTTAAATAAGACACGAAATAAAGCAAGTCTATACAGATTTGCGGCATTTCGATATCGGTACGCCGATAAACATATTATAAAGGAGGCAGAAATATGAGTACGACCACCCCCCACTTGTTTCGCAGAACAGTGTTGATCGGTCTTATCGTCGCTTTACTGATGACCACCTTCTCACTGATTCTCGCGCCGGGCGTAAGTGCTGCCAGTGATGCCGCTAAAACAGAAACCAACAATGAAACTAATATAGGATCGAATGAGGATATCCTCCTCACTCAGAGAGCCATCATGATCGATGAGGCCAGAAAAGAAGCAAAAGAAGTTGTCAGCGAGCAAATCGCGATCCAGGAAGCCAAGGCTGCTACCGAGGCTCCTACCGAGGCCGCTTCCGGCAAGCCCCAGAGTGCTACTTCCACTCCTGCTTCTGCTCCTGCCGAATCCCAGTCCGGCTCTTCTGCCGCCAGTGAATCTGGTGACGATTACGGCTACACTTACAGCTATGACGACGAGGATTACAGCGAAGGAAACGCTGTTTCTGCATCCAACTCCGGAGATTATCTCCTTGACATCGCTAACCCCGACCCCAACTATGTCGGCTACAGCGTATCTCTCAACGATGAGGACAGAAATATGGCTGAGCGCATCCTGATGGGTGAGGCAGGCGGTGAGGGCTATATCGGTATGGCTCTCGTTGCTCAGTGTATCAGAGATACTTATGTTAACGGCAGCTACAGCAGCATCGCTCAGCTTCTCAAGGTGAACGGCTACTACGGTTCCACATCCATCACTCCCTCTCAGACAGCGAAGGATGTTGTTAACTACATCTTTGATCAGGGCGGCTCCGCTGTACAGCACAACATCCGCATCTTCTATGCGACCAACATGTGCTCCAGCTCATGGCATGAGGCTCAGGACTTCGTTGTACAGTACAACTACGTAAGATTCTTCAACTATTGATCTTACACCGATAAAAACTTTAAGAAATCAAGTGTTTTTCTAAGAAAACGCTTGATTTCTTTTTTTGTTTGTGATAGAATATTTAGGCATTACGCACGCCGAAGACTTGACGGTAAGGTGTTTTGTAGTGATTAGTGATCCGTAATCTGTGATCAGTATTTGGGTTTGGGTTGAGCCTGCCTATCATTGTTCACGAAATACGAAATACCGACCACTACCGAATTTTCCCGTCAAAATACAAGGTCTCGGCGGAGGTTAAGCAGGCATACTGCGCTTGCTTAATAGAACCTAAGGAGGAAAAAACATGGCAGTAGTTTCTATGAAACAGCTTCTGGAGGCAGGCGTACACTTCGGTCACCAGACAAGAAGATGGAACCCTAAGATGGCTCCCTACATCTTCACTGAGCGTAACGGTATCTACATCATCGACCTGCAGAAGACCGTTGTCAAGCTCGAGGAAGCGTACAACTTTGTAAGAGATATTTCTATGGAAGGCAAGAGCGTTCTCTTTGTCGGCACCAAGAAGCAGGCGATGGAGTCCGTCAAGGACGAGGCTACCCGTGCAGGCGCGTTCTATGTCAACGCAAGATGGCTGGGCGGTATGCTGACCAATTTCACCACTATCCGCAGAAGAATTGCTCGCTTAAAGCAGCTGCGTACCATGGAAGAGGACGGTACGTTCGATCTGCTTCCCAAGAAGGAAGTCATCAAGCTCAACCTCGAGATCGAGAAGCTCGAGAAGTTCCTCGGCGGTATCAAGGATATGACCGAGATGCCCGGCGCTCTGTTCATCGTTGACCCGAGAAAAGAGAAGATCGCTGTCGCTGAGGCGAAGAAGCTCGGTATCCCGATCGTTGCGATCGTTGATACCAACTGCGATCCCGACGATGTCGACTATATCATCCCCGGTAACGACGACGCAATCCGTGCCGTCAAGCTGATTTCCGGCGCGATGGCAAACGCGATCATCGAGGGTAAGGAAGGCCAGATGGGTGCTGCCGCTGTAGAGTCAGATGACGCGCGCGTCGAGCCCAAGGCTGAGGATATCGTAGAAGAATAATCGAAAGAAATAGGGGAGGGCAGGATTTCCTGCTCCTCCCGTTGCAATACTTGCCAAGTAGACAATGATTAATTCGAGCGCGTAAATCGCGCAGTCAGATTTTTCGTCAGAGTGTCCAAACAATCCGTGTGCATACTGTCGTATGGATAAGGATTTTGGGGCAGTATGACGGAAAAGATGCAAGCGAGTTGTGTGCTCAGCCGTCTGGCGTGAATTCATCATTGACTACCTAATTATTATAATTTGAAAGGAATGGTATATATGGCATTTACAGCTCAGGATGTAAAGGCACTTCGTGAGAAGACCGGCTGCGGTATGATGGACTGCAAAAAGGCTCTTACCGAGGCTAACGGCGATATGGAAGCCGCTATTGACGTATTAAGAAAGCAGGGTCTTGCTAAGCAGGCTAAAAAGGCTGACCGAGTAGCTGCCGAGGGTATCGCTCTGGCGATCACCAACGACAATAACACCGCAGGTGTTGTTATCGAAGTCAACGCTGAGACCGACTTTGTTGCGAAGAACGCGGATTTCCAGGCATTTGTTAATACCTGTGCTCAGACCGTTATGAACGCTAACCCCGCTGACGTCGAGGCGCTCCTCGCTACTAAGGCTGACGGTTCCGAGATGACCGTTGCCGAGATGCTGCAGGAGAAGGTTCTGACCATCGGTGAGAATATCCAGATCCGCCGCTTTGAGAAGATCGACGGCGCTTGTGTCGCTTATGTTCACGCAGGCGGTAAGATCGGTGTTATTGTTAACTTCGATACCGATATCGATACTACCAACCCCGAGTTCGTCGCTTACGGCAAGGATATCGCAATGCAGATTGCTGCGCTGAACACGCCTTACCTGACCGAAGCTGATGTTCCTGCTGATGTTATCGCGCATGAGAAGAGCATCATGGTGGAGCAGATGAAGAATGATCCCAAGATGGCTAACAAGCCTCAGCAGGTTCTCGAGAAGATCGTTTCCGGTAAAATGGGCAAGTACTTCAAGGAGAACTGTCTGGTCGATCAGGAATTTGTCAAGGACAGCTCTATGACTGTCGGCAAGTACACCGACGCTACCGCTATGAAGCTCGGCGGCGCCATCACCATCAAGAAATTCGTCCGCTTCGAGAAGGGCGAAGGCATCGAGAAGCGTCAGGATGACTTTGCCGCAGAAGTTGCCAGCATGGTAAAATAATCGATTTGTAAACTTTTGACCGCTCCGAATGGGGCGGTTTTTCTTTATTGAAAAAAACCTTATACAGATACCGTTGACAAAAAGTTATGATCACTCTATAATGAAAATGGTTAAATATAATAAAAATGCAATTCTTTTCTGTAAACAAAAGTAGTAGCTCACCAAAATCATTTACGGAGGTCATCTTATGCTGAACAAACATCTCTCCCTGCTGCTTGCTGTTACGATCATTTTCTTATCGGTATCTTCCTTCTCTGTCTGCGCTGAAACTTCAGATGATTCCGCTGCTTCAGTTGTTGAAGAGACAATGGAACCGGTATTGAGCGACGACACATCTTTCGATAAGCGGAATCATGTTGATATTGCCGATACGGGCGCTGCCGAATCATGTAGTTATTTGAATGGTCACTGGATCGACAAGGACGGTTATGTCCTCATGATACCGGGAGATACAGCGGATTTCAGCATACCAACCGCATATAAAATCATTTCTACGGATATATCGGTGGAATGCGGCACATCGAGTGTGGCAAGCTGTACCTATAAAACCAATAATGTATTCACCATCATGGCTAAAGCTACCGGTACCTCAACCGTTCACGCATCGGTCACATCATCCTACACTTACTATGATGTTTCACTCAAGCGAAACATTACTTATTCCAGCAAGGATTATCTTGATACCGGTGTTCGAGTCGTAGAGCCGGTCACTTCGATCAGCTCGCCGAAAACAATCAACATGATCGAGGGCGACGTCTCAAAGCTTACTCTCACATCCGAACCTGACAGTTCATATTCTCGCGGAGCAAGTAATATCAAATATTACTCCTATAATACGAATGTCGTCAAGGTCGACAGCCATACGGGCGAGTTGACCGCTCAGGGACCCGGTACAACGACGGTTACCGCTTCTGCTTCGGTATCGGGCTCTCCCTCAACCAGCACGACCGTTAACGTCACCTCCGCGTTTCAGACGGCGAATTCCGGTTCCGGCGTCACGATCACAAAATACATCGGAAATAAAAGTAAACTCAAAATTCCGACTTCATTAACGAACAAAACGGTCAACGGGATCTCGGATTCAGCCTTCAAGGGAGTCACATCACTGACTGAGGTCACAGTTCCCGCGACCGTTACCCGAATCGGCGCTTCTGCCTTTTCGGAATGCGGTAATCTGAAATCAATTTTCATCCCGAGATCCGTTACACAGATCGGTTCGGCGGCGTTTTCGGGCTGTTCATCCGATCTTGTCATCAAATGCGCGTATGACTCGGCTGCCTATCAGTATGCGGTAAACAACGGTATTTCTTACAGCCTGTATGGCTTTATGATAGATTACCTTACAGAGGAGCAGACCTCCGACAGCTCCCTTTGGGGCAATCGATATTTGTATGATTACGGTGGAAGCGCGAGTTATCTCACCCTGTCAAATACAACGAGCAACGTCAGCAATATCATAGACGGCTTTGGAACATACCGTATCCTGAGCGGCGCCTTCAAGGATAATAAAAATATCAAAATGGTAACCATCAACAAGGGCGGCGTATTGAGTATAGGCGATCATGCGTTCAGCGGTTGTACAAAAATGGAATTTCTCAAGGTGAATGCGACTGATGTAATTTTCGGTGAGGATGTCGTTGAAAAATCTGTCATCATCATCGGCCATAAGGGCTCTACCGCTGAGCAATACGCTTTATCCCACGGCAACCCTTTTATGAATTGGCTCGATTTTTCCATAAACAGTGATGGTTCGGTTTCGATCGAAGCGCTCAGCGACCCGTATGTTGAAAACGACGTTCTTGTTTTTCCTGACAGCATTGGTACGCACAAGGTCACAGAGATATTGAAATCCAATATGCTTTATCCTCAGGCAAATACGCTCATCCTTCCGGATACCGTGGAGCGCATTGGAGAAGAAGCGTTTTCACGTTCTGCCTTTACGCGCGCGTATCTCAGTAAAAACCTGAAAGAGATAGGGAACCAAGCCTTTTTCAGATCCTCGTTAAAATCGATTGAGCTGCCGGATTCTTTGGTGAAGCTCGGTAGCGGTGTGTTTGATAACTGCACCAATCTGAAAACGGTAAAGGTTGGTAACGGCTTGACGTCGATCGGCGGTTTTTATCAATGCAGCAATCTGAAACAGGTTATTCTCGGAAGTAATGTAAAAACGATCGAGGCTGCAACGTTCTGGGAATGCAGCTCTCTTGAATACATCAATCTTGAGAATGTTTCTTCGTCGATCGGGAATCGGGCGTTTTGGGGTTGTACGAGCCTGAGATGGTTTCATCTCAGCGATCAGCTTAATAAAGTAGGTGAAGGCGCTTTCGAGGGAGCTGACGTCAGCGGCGTCATCATTCCCAAAAGCGTAACCGAGATCGGCAGATGGGCGTTTGGATATACCGATGCGAATCATTTTGCGAAGGGTAATACCCATGTAAACAGCGATAATATAAGGATCTCCGGCTTTAAGATCAACGGCTACAGCGGCACTGCCGCGCAAACATACGCTAATCAATACGGATTCAGCTTTATTGATTTAGGCAGCGGAAGAGAACCTGATCTCAAGAATTACGGAACCATTAAGAAAGAGGTGTACATAAAGGAGTCAACAAAACAGTTGTACTGCTATACGACAAAAGAAGACGGAACCCCTAACAGCAGTATGCCCGGATATAAAATGGACAGATTGTTTGGTACTCTCACCAATACTTGGTTCATCTATTTAGATGAAAATGATGAAACAGCGACTTTTTATGACGGGAATTCCAATTTGATCTACGGTCCGGTCGATATCAAAAATTATCAACATACAAATATTATTATGTCGAGTGATACGATCACGCAAAGCGGTGACATCAGCTATATCTATGATGAAGAGCCGGTTCCGGTCACCCATGTTGCACTGAATCAATCTTCCGCTCAGCTCGACGTCGATGAGAAATTATCTCTGTCGGCAACAGTATCTCCCACAAACGCAGATGACAAAGCCATCAGCTGGTCGAGTAATAATCCTTCTGTTGCCACAGTGGACAGCAGCGGAAAGATCACAGCTCTCAGTCCCGGCACCGCCTATATTACGGCAGTTTCATCCAATTACTTGTTTGCCTTTTGTAAGATTACCGTAAAAAACAAGCCTGAGTTTGAATACAGGCTGTTGAGTGACGGAACTGCCGAGATAACGGCATATCACGGATCCTCCTTAGACATTGTGATCCCCGAAAAGATCGAAGGTAAAACAGTCACGTCGATCGGCAACAGGGTATTTTATAATAACGAAACGATAGAGACTGTAACATTACCCGAAACCATCACCAATCTCGACGAATGCAGTTTTGGTCTCTGTACGAATCTGAATACAATCAATCTGCCCGATTCAATCAAGACGATCAAAAAACATGCCTTTTACGGGGATCTGAATATGGATTGTACCGATCTTCCCTCCGAGCTCGAAGAAATAGGTTACGCGGCGTTTAGTTATTGTAAACCGAACACACATCCGGTCGTTCTGCCTGAAAAGCTGACAAAGATAGGTGACTTTGCCTTTTTTGATACGATTTATCAATATAACATCACTATACCGAAATCGGCAACCGCTATCGGTACACGCGCATTCGGCTATTTCAAAAAAGATGATTCTACTTATAAGCTTTTCTCCTTTTTTGTGAAGGGCTATACGGACTCAGAGGCGCAAAGATACGCCATGGATAATAGCTTTACATTTATATCGCTGGATGAATTTCCGACGCAGATCCTCGGCGATGCCGACGGCAACGGCAATGTATCGGTCAACGATATAACCCACATATTAAGATTTAATGCATCCAATCCTGTTCCGGTCACGCTCTATTTCGCAACCGCCGATGTGAACAGGGATAAATACATCAACGTATTTGACGCTACTCTGATACAAAGGTGGCTGGCGAAAATAGATTCCGTCAGCGATATCGGGAAACGGCAATAAACACAGCACCATGATACAACAGCCTCCTGTGATTCACAGGGGGCTTTGTTTTTGATGCGCTCAGCGATCAAAGCAGATAAGCGGAGGAGACAAGCTTGATCGTCTTTCGGGGGATGGCAGAATCGATAAATCATATCAGCGGTAACGTGATAAAAAGAATGAATTCTTATCAAAACCATGAAAACTTGCCAACTTCTACTTTACAATACCCCCGATTTGTAGTACAATATATACAACTATGAAAAATAACATGGGGTGATATGTGTGAAACCGAAATACAAAAGAATCTTATTGAAATTATCCGGTGAATCTCTTGCCGGCACGAACAAGCACGGCATCGATTTTGAGACCGTATCCGCATACTGCAAGCCGATCAAAGAGCTCGTGGAGAATGGGGTACAGGTCGGCATCGTAGTCGGCGGCGGCAACTTCTGGCGCGGTCGCTCCAGCGGTGAAATGGATCGCACCCGTGCCGATCACATGGGCATGCTCGCGACTACCATCAACGCGCTCGGTGTTGCCGATTCTCTCGAGCAGATCGGCGTCGATGTCCGCGTACAGACCGCGATCTCGATGCGTGAGGTTGCGGAGCCTTATATCCGCAATCGCGCGATCCGCCATCTGGAAAAGGGCAGGGTCGTCATCTTCGGCTGCGGTACCGGTAATCCGTTCTTCTCCACCGATACTGCCGCGGCGCTCAGAGCTGCCGAGATCGATGCGGAGATCATTCTCAAGGCGACTTTGGTCGACGGCGTATATGACAAGGATCCCAACATTTATCCCGACGCCGTCAAGTATGATACCCTCTCGTTCCGGGAGGTACTGGAAAAGGATCTGAAGGTCATGGATTCCACCGCAGCTGCGATCTGCAAGGATAACGGCATCGATCTGATGGTGTTCAGTATTCTGGAACCCAAAAACATTTACGAAGCTGTTTGTGATACCAAGGTCGGTACACTGATTACAAACTGAATCAATCCATTTATCATTTTATATACTAAGGAGGATCAACATGAAAGAAGTTTTACAAAAAAATGATGAGCGTATGCAGCGCCGCATTAACCATCTGGTCGAGGAATTCAAGTCCATCAGAGCCGGCAGAGCAAATCCTGCCGTACTGGATAAGGTGACCGTCGATTATTACGGCGTACCCACTCCGATCAACCAGCTTTCTTCCATCTCGGTTCCCGAGGCAAGAACCCTTGTTATCCAGCCGTATGACGCTTCTTCGCTCAAGTCGATCGAAAAAGCGATCCAGATGTCCGACGTCGGCATCAATCCTCAGAACGACGGTAAGGTTCTCCGCCTGATTTTCCCTCCTCTCACCGAGGATAAGCGTAAAGAGATCGCGAAGGATATCTCGCATATCGCTGAGGACAGCAAGGTGCAGATCCGCAACGTGCGCCGCGATACCGTTGAAAAGCTCAAGAAGATGAAGAAGACCGGTGACCTTACCGAAGACGATCTTGCAGACGGTGAGAAAAAGGTTCAGAAATCCACCGATAAATTCATCAAAGAGATCGATGCTATCACCGATAAGAAAAAGAAAGAGATCATGGAAATCTGAGGCGCGTGACACGCGTGTCCTTTTTCCGTCTGTTCTCAAGCGCCATTCTTTATTTGACCGACTTCAACGACGCGTCAAAATCAACATGATTCTTTCGTATGATTCCCGATCGGCGAGTATAGTGCTTGCGACTTATCGAGCCTCTTTTGTACCTTTCGATGATCGATTGAAATAAACTAACTGATACTGAATAAGGAAACAACACCATGGCATTATTCAAAAAGAAACAGAATCAGGAGATCACCATCTCCGATATAAAGCTGCCCGAGCACATCGGTATTATCATGGACGGTAACGGACGCTGGGCGAAGAAGCGCGGACTGCCGCGTTCGGCAGGTCACACCGCAGGCGCCCAGACCTTCCGCAAGATCGCCCGTTATTGCAGTGATATCGGCATCAAGCATCTCACGGTCTACGCCTTCTCTACTGAGAACTGGCGGCGTCCGTCCGATGAGATCGACGCTTTGATGCGTCTGTTCAAGGATTATTTGCAGGAAGCGATCCGTGATTTCAAGGATGACAGCATCGTGCTGCGTTTCCTCGGTGATCGCTCTGCATTCTCTCCCGAATTACTCAATCTGATGAACGAGAATGAGGAAGAGTCCTGCAACCGTGACGGCATGGTGCTGAACATCGCGATGAACTACGGCGGCAGAGCTGAGTTGGTCACCGCCATGCAGCAGATCGCGCAAAAAGCCGCAGACGGCGCCATCAAGCCCGAGGACATCGACGAAGCAACGATCTCCGATCACCTGTATACCAAGGGTCAGCCCGATCCCGATCTGATCATCCGTCCCAGCGGCGAGAATCGCACATCGAATTTCCTGCTGTGGCAGAGCGCCTACGCGGAATATGTGATCATGGATGTTCTATGGCCTGATTTCACACAGGATGATCTGAATCAGGCGTTGATCGAATACGCGAAACGCAACAGACGCTTCGGCGGCGTATAATGCAAATTAACATATCATAAACGGCTGAGCCGACGGCACATTGTCGGCATCGCCTTTACGATTGGAGGATGAAAATGAAAACGCGATTAATCACTTCGGGAATCGGAATCGTACTGGCATTGGCGATCATTATCTTAGGATCGTTCTTCAATATCATCATCACGATTGCGCTTTCTCTGGTCAGCGTCATTTTATGCGGCGAGTATTTATCGGCGAGAAAATTGAATAAAGATATCAGGCTGTTTGTCACATGCTTGTTCTTTGCACTGATCATCCCCTTGATGTCCTACATGAAGGAACCGTTTGATCGTTTTCGTTTCGTCCCGTTCTATCTGTTTGTGCTGACGATGTGCATCTTCTCTGTCGTATTCCACCGCACGTTCAAAATGGATGATATGATGTTCGCCCTCGCAGGCGTATCGCTGATTACCGTCTGTATCTCACTGCTGAACGTGATCGTCTGGACAGACGCGGGAACCGCTTCCGATTCCGGCTCCAAGCACACGGCGTTCTGGATCATCTTCTGTCTGGGTATCCCGTGGCTGGCTGATTCCGGCGCGTATTTTGCAGGCTCATACTTCGGTAAGCATAAGCTGTGCCCCAACATCAGCCCCAACAAAACGGTCGAGGGCGCGATCGGCGGCATCTTAGCCGGCACCTTATCCGCGCTGTTGATCGGTCTGATCTTCAAGATGATCTATGGCGATGTGACGATCTATTACGGCGTACTGTTATTGGTCGCTTTCATCAACTCCATCATCTCCATCTTCGGCGATCTGACCTTCTCCGTCATCAAGAGGAGCTGCAAGATCAAAGACTTCGGCTCGATTATGCCCGGTCACGGCGGTCTGCTCGACCGATTTGATTCCGTTTTGCTGTGCATCCCTGTTGTGTACATCTTTTCTCAAACCTTCTTTTTTATAACGTGATTCACTATGATAAAGAGTATATCCATATTAGGGTCTACGGGTTCCATCGGCACACAAACGCTTGATGTTGCCCGTAAACTCAATTTACAAATCAATGCGCTCTCCGCATACAGCAGTATCGAACTGCTCGAGGAGCAAATAAGAGAGTTCCGACCCTCCTTAGCCGTTGTATTCGACGAGGGTAGGGCAGAGGAGCTGAAGATCAAGATTGCCGACACCTCCACCAAGGTGCTCAGCGGTATGAGCGGATTGTATGAGATCTGCCATGACGATTCCGAGTTGATCGTCAACGCCATTGTCGGCATGGTCGGACTGGAACCGACCCTCGAGGCGATCAAGGCAAAGAAGGATATAGCCTTCGCCAACAAAGAAACCTTAGTCACCGGCGGCGCTCTGGTGATGGACGCCGTTAAAGAAAACGGCGTCAAGCTCCTGCCCGTTGACAGCGAGCACAGCGCGATCTTCCAATGCTTACAGGCGTCGCCGCCCGATAAAAAGCTCAAGAAGATCCTCCTGACCGCTTCGGGAGGTCCCTTCTTCGGTAAAACTGCCGATGAACTGCGTGATGTGACAGTCGAGCAGGCGTTGGCGCATCCGAACTGGAGTATGGGCGCAAAAATAACCATCGACAGTGCTACCATGATGAACAAGGGGCTTGAGATCATTGAAGCCGCATGGCTCTTCGATACCGATCCCGATGATATCGAAGTGGTCGTCCACCGTGAGAGCATCATCCATTCGATGGTTGAATTCACCGACAATTCCATTTTGGCTCAGCTCGGATTGCCCGATATGCGCATCCCGATCCAATACGCGATCACTTATCCCGAGCGCGTACCGTCGCCGGTTCCCGAGATCGACTGGAAGACTTTATCACAAATGACCTTCTTCTCAGCAGACGACAAAACGTTCCGATGCCTTGCCGCGTGCAAGCGCGCCATGAAGAAGGGAGGACTCTATCCGGCTGTCGCCAACGGCGCCAATGAAGTCGCTAACCGCCTGTTCCGTGACGGAAAGATTCCGTTCCTGCGGATCGGCGAGCTGGTATCCGCGGCAGTCGATGAGCTGAGTGTCGGCAAAGCGTCTACACTCGACGATGTACTTGCCGCCGATCATCTGGCGCGTGAGTTTGTTTATCACAATATTTAAATCATACTAATACATTTTGGAGATGATTTTATCACCGTACTGACTACCATAGCGCTGATCATCATTGCGGTAGTGCTATTTGAACTGATTATTTTTATCCATGAGGGCGGACATTTTATCGCCGCGAAAAAGAGCGGCATCAAGGTAAATGAATTTGCTTTGGGTATGGGTCCAAAGATTTTCAGCTTTACCAAAGGTGAAACCACCTACTCACTGCGTCTTTTCCCGATCGGCGGTTTCTGCGCGATGGAGGGCGAGGATGAGGACAGTGAGAATCCCCGTGCGTTTAATAACGCCAAGATCTGGAAGCGCATGATCGTCATCGTCGCCGGTGCGTTCATGAATATCGTTCTGGGTCTTGTTCTGATGCTTTTTACTTTGCTGCCGCAGGAGCAATTCGCGTCTACGACCGTTGCCGAGTTTTCACCGAGCTCCTTTACCGCGGTGACAGGCTTGCAGCCCGGTGATCAGATCACCAAGATCAACGACTATGCTGTCAATACCTCTACCGACTTTTCCTTTGCGCTGTTTACACTCCCTGTCAGCGAGATCGACGGACACGAGCTTTCCATCTATAAGGAGGATTGCGCTTTTGATCTGTATTCACGCGCGACAGAGCTGGTTGACGATAAGACGACCGAAGAACAGAACGCCGCTCTGGTAACTTCCTTACAGGAAGCACAGGCAAAAATAGCAAAGGCTGAATCGAAAGAAGAAGCATATAAGGTCTTCTCCGAATACTATAATTCATTTGCGGATATCGTCGGCAAGGAGCATGCCGACACGATCCCTAAGATCGAAGAAAAAGATACCCGTCAGCGCTTTCGTACCGATATGACCGTCATCCGTGACGGTGAAAAGGTCGATCTCAAAGATGTCGATCTGTTGACATTGAAGAAAAGCGCCGATGATGACACGCCGCAGCTCAGGATCGACTTCTATATCAAGCCGATCGAGAAGAACTTCGGCACCGTGATCGAGCAGACCTTCTCCAATACTGTATCGGTTGTACGAATGGTATGGGGCAGCTTGATCGGCTTGCTCAAGGGGAAGTTCAGTCTGAACGATATGTCAGGTCCTGTCGGTATTGCATCGGCGATCACGAAGGTCGCGGGCGAATCCCTGCGCACCTCGGGCTTTGGCAGCGCCGTCAACTCGATCGTCTATATCATGATGGTCATCACCATCAACCTCGGCGTCGTGAATATGCTGCCTTTCCCGGCGCTCGACGGCGGACGCTTCTTGATGCTGCTGATCGAGTGGATCTTCCGCAAGCCCGTACCGCGCAAGGTCGAGAGCGTCATCAACGCCGTCGGACTGGTACTGCTGCTCGGATTATCGGTTTTTATCGCATTCCAGGATATCTGGAAAATTTTCAGCGGAGGATAACATGGCAAGTAAACACTATGTAACCGCACTTCATACACAAATCGGCGGCGGCGCTAAAATCAGCATTCAGTCAATGCTCAATCGCCCTGCCGAAGATATCGAAGGCTCTGTGCAACAGGCAAAGGAGCTGGAAGCGGCAGGGTGTGAGATCATCCGTGCCGCTGTTCCGAATAAGGAGGCTGTCCGGCTGATCGCGGCGCTCAAAGAAGCCGTATCCGTGCCGATCGTCGCCGATATCCACTTTAACTATCAACTCGCGTTGGAATCGATCGCCGCCGGTGTGGATAAGATCCGCATCAATCCCGGTAACATCGGTGACGACAGCCGTGTCAAAGCGGTTGCCGACGCTTGCAAAGCGAAGAATATCCCTATCCGTATCGGCGTTAATTCCGGTTCGCTCGAGAAGAGTATTCTCGCAAAATACGGTCATCCGACCGCAGAGGCGTTGTGCGACAGCGCTTTGTATCACGCTTCCTTGCTCGAAAAATTTGATTTCAACGATATTGTCTTATCGATGAAAAGCTCCGACGTCGCAACCATGGTCAAGGCGTATCGTCTTGCCGATCAGCGTTGTGATTATCCGCTCCACCTCGGTGTGACCGAAGCCGGTACACGGCGTATGGGGATCATCAAATCCGCCGTCGGTATCGGCGCACTGCTGGTCGACGGCATCGGCGATACGATCCGTGTGTCGCTGACGGATAACCCTGTAGAAGAAGTCTATGCGGCACAGGATATCCTCAAATCCCTCGGGCTGGGGGATGAGGGAGTCAAATTCGTTTCCTGTCCCACCTGCGGCAGAACAAAAATCGACCTGATCTCCTTAGCGTCCGAGGCAGAGAACAGATTGCGCGGATGCAAAAAGCCGATCACGGTCGCCGTGATGGGCTGTATCGTCAACGGTCCCGGTGAAGCAAAGGAAGCGGATATCGGTATCGCCGGCGGTAACGGCGAGGGTCTGATCTTCAAGAAAGGCGAGATCATCGCGAAGGTTCCCGAGGATCAGCTGATCGACCGCCTGATGTCGGAGATAGACAAGCTCTGATTTTTTCTTTAGTTAGTCAATCTATATGCTAAATCACGAAAGGTATTTGAATGATCAAACTCAGTGAAGTGTTTGCGCCGTACGCGGTTGAGCTCGACGGCTCTCTTGCGGACGCGGCAGTCAACCATATACGTATCAATAAAGAAAGACGAATACTGATTATCGACATTAACTCCGATTATCTGCTGACCCGTGCCGCGATCTTTGAAGCACAGGAGAAGATCGCCAAGGCGGATATCGGCGTTGACAAAGTCATCATCCATCCTCATTTCAGACCGGAATCCTTTGACGTCGGTTATTTTGACGAGCTGGTTGTCGCGCTGAAATCCAACACCCCCAGCCTCAACGGCACGCTCAACGACGCTGTTTTGATCCGTGAGGGAGAGGATCGGCTGAATGTTGAGCTGGCGCACGGCGGTCTGGCTCTGTTGCAGGCAAAGGAATTCGATATCCTGCTCAGCGATATCATCTATCGCGAGTTCGGCTTACGCTTTGATATCCGCTTTTCGGGCGTTACTGAGCTGAGCGTCGATGATGAACAGTTCACCGAAAGCATCGATAACGCGCAGAAGAAGATCGACCGTGAGAAGATCGAGGAACTGACGATGCTGTTTGAGGGCGAGGAGCGTACCGATACGGCTTTTGAAAATCTCAACAGCATGACCGAGATCGAGATTCGCAAGGGCGACTCTCTTTATCCGCAGATCATCCGCAATTCCGTTAAACCGATCTACGGCAGAGTTCTCAAAAGCGCCAATAAGCTCATGCCGATCGAAAAGATCGCCTATGATACCGGTCGGGCGACCGTCTGGGGCGATGTGTTTGCCTGTGAGACAAAGGTGACCCGATCGGGCGACAAGAACATCATCAACTATGATATCACCGATTATACAGGCTCTATCACCGTGAAGGTTTTTGACTCCATCCAGAACTGCAAGGTTCTTGAGTCAATCAAGAAGGGCTCTTCCATTGTGGTATCCGGTGACGTAGAATTCGATAAATTTGCCGGAGATACCGTTATCAACGCAAAATCGATCGCTTCCGTTAAGAAGGTATCGGTCGTGGATAACGCGCCGAAAAAGCGCGTCGAGCTGCATATGCATACCAACATGAGCCAGATGGATGCGATCACGCCCGCCGGCAAGCTCGTCAAGCGCGCTGCCGAATTCGGTCATCCCGCGGTCGCAATCACGGATCACGGCGTGGCGCAGGCGTTCCCTGACGCTATGAACGCCGCCGAATCTCTGGAGCGTGACGGCAAGGAGATTAAGGTCATTTACGGTACTGAGGCGTACTTCATCGATGATCTCTGTACACCTGTTGACGGCGGCAAGAATGTATCGATGGATGATACCTTTGTATGCTTCGACCTCGAGACAACAGGTCTGTATGCCACGAACGACAGAATCACCGAGATCGGCGCTGTCAAGGTGCAAAACGGCAGGATCGTTGATTCCTTCTCGACCTTTGCCGATCCCGAACGCCCCATCCCGGCGAAGGTCATCCAGCTGACAGGCATCACCGACAGCATGGTCAAGGGTGCTCCCTCGCAAAAGGAAGCAGTCGAAAAGTTCCTTGAATTCTGCGGTGACGCTGTCCTGGTCGCGCACAACGCGCCGTTTGACACGGGCTTCATTCGCAAGGTCTGTCAGGAAAACGGTATGGCGTACAACTATACCTCTGTGGACACCGTCGCCATTGCGCGCAAGATCCTGCCCGATATCACTAACGTCAAGCTGGATACGCTTGCAAAGCATTTTCGTCTGGGTAAATTCAATCATCATCGCGCGGTCGATGACGCGGAAATGCTCACCAATATCTTCCTCAACCTCATCCGTGTGCTCGAAAAAGATTTTGATGTGCACGATCTGAACGATATGAGGGAGAAGATCGTCGGCGGCGATTACAAAAAGCTGCCGACCTATCATCAGATCATCTTAGTCAAAAATCAGGCGGGGTTAAAGAACCTCTACCGTCTGATCTCCTATTCTCATTTGAATTATTTCCATCGCCGTCCGCGTATTCCGAAATCCGAGCTGATGAAGCACCGTGAGGGGCTGATCATCGGCTCAGCGTGCGAGGCAGGCGAGCTGTATCGCGCCATCCTGCATAACGCGAGTGAGGAAGAGATCGAGAGGATCGCGTCCTTCTATGATTATCTCGAGATCCAGCCGACAGGCAACAATCGCTTCCTGATTCGTGACGGAGCGGCAGAGGATGAAGATCATCTGCAAAACCTGAACCGCAGGATCCTCAAGCTCGGCGACAAGCTCGGCAAGCCTACTGTCGCCACCTGCGACGTCCATTTCATGGATCCGCACGACAAGGATTATCGCATGATCCTGCTTGCGGCTCAGGGCTTTGATGACGCGGAAGAACAGGCGCCGCTGTATTTCAGAACCACTGCGGAAATGCTCGAAGAATTCGCGTATCTCGGCGACAGGGCACAGGAGGTCGTTGTCGACAACACCAACCTGATCGCCGATCTGTGCGACTATGTCCGTCCGATCCCTGCCGGCAATTTCCCACCGTTCATTGAGGGCGCTGAGGAGCAGCTCACCTCCATCACATGGCAGCGTGCCAAGGATAAATACGGCGATCCTCTGCCTGAGATCGTCAAGGCGCGACTGGATAAGGAGCTCAACTCCATCACCACCTACGGCTTCTCCGTATTGTATATGACAGCGCAAAAGCTGGTTGCCGACAGTGAAGCGCACGGTTATCTGGTCGGATCCCGTGGATCGGTCGGATCGTCCTTTGTCGCGACGATGTCAGGTATCTCTGAGGTCAATCCGCTCTGTCCGCATTATCTGTGTCCCAAGTGCAAGAAGAGCATTTTCTTTGAGCACGGCGAATACGGCTCGGGCTTTGATATGCCGCCCAAGGATTGTCCCGACTGCGGCACGCCGATGGAGCGCGACGGTCACGAGATCCCGTTTGAGACCTTTCTCGGCTTCAAGGGTGACAAGGTTCCTGATATCGACCTGAATTTCAGCGGTGAACAGCAGAGCGCTTCCCACCGCTATACAGAAGAACTCTTCGGTCGTGAAAATGTCTTTAAGGCAGGCACCATCTCGACCGTTGCCGATAAAACCGCCTACGGTTATGTCAAGAAGTTCTGCGAGGAGCATAACCGCACCTTCCGTAAGGCGGAGATGAATCGTCTCGCAACCGGCTGTACCGGCGTCAAACGCACTACAGGTCAGCATCCCGGCGGCATGGTCGTTGTACCGCGCGGTATGGAGGTCTATGATTTCTGTCCCGTACAGCACCCCGCCGACAAGAGCGATTCCGATAATATCACCACCCACTTCGATTTCCATTCCATCCATGACACCATCACCAAGCTCGACGAGCTCGGACACGATGTTCCCACGATCTACCATTATCTGGAAGAGAATACGGGTATCCCCGTGATGGATGTATCCATGAGCGATCCCGAGGTCATGTCCCTGTTTACTTCACCCGAGGCGCTGGGCGTGACCGCCGAGGATATCGACTCCGAGACCGGTACCTTCGCTCTGCCGGAGCTCGGCACGAGCTTTGTCCGCCAGATGCTGGTCGAGTCCAAGCCGAAAACCTTTACCGATTTATTGCAGATATCGGGTCTGTCGCACGGTACCGACGTATGGATCGGCAACGCCGCCGATCTGATCAAGAACGGCACCTGCACCATTTCCGAGGTTATCGGTACGCGTGACTCGATCATGACCTATCTGATGCACAAAGGGCTCGATCCCTCCATGGCGTTCAAGATCATGGAGATCGTCCGTAAGGGCAAATCCACCAAGCTGCTTACCGAGGAGCATCTGAACGCGATGAAGGAGCACGATGTGCCCCAGTGGTATATCGACTCCTGTATGAAGATCAAATACATGTTCCCGAAGGCTCATGCCGCCGCTTATATGATTTCGGCACTGCGACTCGGCTGGTACAAGGTACATAAGCCGATCGAATTCTACGCGGCGTACTTCACCGTTCGTAACGATAACTTTGACGGCGCGACTCTGCTCAAGGGACGCGACGCGGTACGCAATAAGATCAAGAGCATTAACGACAAGGGCTTTGAAGCCTCCGCAAAGGAAAAGGCGGAGATCCCGATGCTCCAGATCATGAATGAGATGCTCGCACGTGGTATTGAGGTGCTTCCTATCGATATCTATAAGAGTGAAGCAAAAAAGTTCGTGATCGAGAACGGCGGTATTCGCCTGCCGTTCTGCTCACTCAACGGCGTAGGGGAGAGCGCCGCGTTTGCGCTTGCCGATGCGGCAAAGCAGGGTGAATACCTCTGTATCGAAGACGTCATTACCCGTTCCAAGGTCAGCAAATCCGTGATTGAAACGCTCAAGGAATGCGGCGCCTTCGGCGATCTGCCCGAGACCGCTCAGATGAGTTTGTTCTAACCGTGCAGCTCCGTATTTCTCCTTTTCTACATACAGGAGGACGGTTGTTTTTCATTGCGTGATGCCGCTCATTTTCAGTACATGATGAAAAATTTACAAAAAATATTGTTAAATTTGTGGTGATGTATTGAAAAATCTTAAAAGAAAGAATATAATGTAAATGATACTATATACTACGCTGTTTATATTCTTTTATCCAAATCAGCAACGTTTTCTCCCACCTGAAAACCGACTTCGCCGCGATCTTTACGCAGGTGAAAGAACAAATGGAATCATCAGCAACGACGCTGCTCCCCAAACAGCGGAGAATGATCCCGAGAATCAGCAAAAGCCCAAAGGATCACGCACTGCTCGGAAAGCGTCTGAGCTGTTCAACAATACAAAAGGCAAATGATGAATTTGTTTTATTAGGAGGTTTTAAAATGCAAATGAAAAAAGTAGTTAGCTTGATCATGGTCCTTGTCATGATGCTGACTGTCGCGATCATCCCCGGCACATTCTCTGCTGCCAACAAGGATGCCGCGTCAACCGCAGCACAGGACTATGCTCTTGCGCCCAACATCCAGAGCGGTAATATCCTGCACGCGTTTAACTGGCGCATGCGCGATCTCGTGAAGTATGCTCCCGAAATCGCCGCCGCGGGTTATACCACCGTACAGATTTCTCCGGTTCAGTACACGAAGGCTACCGTTAACGATGGTTCTTACGCGACTGACTGGTGGTCTTTCTATCAGCCCAGAGATATGAAGATCGGTAATGCTCTCGGTACCGCTGAAGAGGTAGGAGAAGCTACTTCTGTTCTGCACAGCTATGGTATCAAGGTTATCGCCGACGTTGTTACCAACCATGTTCAGAACTGTGAAAAGAGAGCTGACACCGCTGATGTTAACTCCACTCTGAAAAGCTTTACCCGTCGTTCCAATCTGCTCGACCATTCGAACGTTGCTAACGACAACTCTCGTCAGAATCAGGTTCAGAGCGACCTCAGCGGTCAGCTTCCCGATTTGAACACAGGCAACAAGTCTTATCAGAACTATGTCATCAGCAATCTGCTGAATCCGTTGTCCGACATGGGCATTGACGGTTTCCGTTTCGACGCCGCAAAGCACATCGAGACTCCTTCCGACGGTAACTTAGCATCCGATTATTGGCCCACCGTCACCAGCGCGATCAAAGCGAAGAACGCCAACTCATATATCTACGGTGAGATCCTTGATCCCGCAGGTAAGTTCAATATTTCTGCTTATACACCGTACATGAACGTAACCGACTATGCGTACGGTAACACTGTCCGCAGCGCGCTGGGCAACAAGAATGCCAGCAGCCTTATCAACTACGGTTTCTCCGGTTCTTCTGCGAGCCAGAACGTACTGTGGGTTGAGTCTCACGATAACTTCTGTGATGAAAAGTCCACTGCTCTGACCAAGAAGCAGCAGATCCTCGGATGGGCTGCGATCGGCGCTCGTAAAGACGCTCCCGCACTGTTCTTCATCCGTCCCAAGCACGAAGCGCTTGATTCCGCCGGCTTCATCAAGTACGATGATCTGATGGGCGCTCCCGGTTCTGCCGAGACTTGGAAAGACCCGACTGTCGTTGCGGTCAACCACTTCAAGAACGCTTTTGCAGGTCAGAATGAGAGCGTTTCCGCTGACGGCTCCAAGCTGTTCGTACAGCGCGGTACCACCGGTATGCTGATCGTTGACCTGAACGGTTCTGCCGGTTCTGTCAGCAAGTCTTGCTCTATGGCAAACGGTTCCTACAAGGATCAGGTTTCCGGTAATACCTTCCAGGTATCCGGCGGCAAGATCACCGGTAACATCGGTTCTACCGGCGTTGCGGTCATCTACAACACCACTGCTGCAAACTCCGCTCCCGAGATCAAGCTCTCTTTGAACAATGTTGAGCTGACTCCCGAGGTTCTCAGCCGTTACACCGACGCTGAGGCTACCATCAAGGTTGACGTCAAGAACGCTACTTCTTATGACATCAAGGTTTCCAACCTCGCTGCCAAGACCGTTACCGACGCTTCCAAAACCTTCACTCTCAAGAGCTCCATTCCTTACGGCAAGAGTGTTGATATCACGGTGACTGCTACCAACGGCAGTAAGACCGTATCGCGCAGCTATAACATCAAGAAGAAGGATCCGAACGAGACCAAGAAGGTCTACTTCGATAACAGCGTCATGAAGTGGCCGTATGAATCCACTACCGGTCAGCAAACCGTCGGTATCTTTGTTCTGTGCAAAACCGGCACGGCTCCCTCCACCAAGATCGGTTCTTATGATTCCAACAAGCTGACTCCCGTTTCCGGTCAGTCAAATCTCTATTCGTTTACTGTTCCCTCAAACACCAAGTATGTCAAGTTCAACGAGGGCTACATCGGTTCTCAGTATACCGATAAGGCGCATACTGACAAGTACAATCGCTGCCACCTGTTCCACACCTTCAACGAGTGCGGCGGCTACTGCGGTCGTACCATGCCCGAGACAGTCGTTAACTACGGTACCGCGAACAGCGCTTCTAACCGTGAGAACGGCGGTTATGAGCTGGTCGGCGCAATGATCCTGCGTGACCTCCGCTTTGAGGACTACGGTGAATATCCTGTTGCTACTCTGAGCAACGCTGATACCTCCTTGACCGCAGGCGCTGACGATCCTACTCAGGCTCCCACCCAGAAGCCCACTGAGAAGCCCGTCGGCAGACCGATCCTCCGCGGTGACGCAGATCAGGACGGTATCGTTTGCGTACTCGACGCTACCATGATGCAGCGTCATCTGTCCAACATCAAACTGCTGAGTGATGACGGCGTTCTCGCTGCTGATGTCAACAACAAGAATTCTCTCACAGCTACCGACGTCACCCATCTCCAGCGTTATCTGGCAGGTATGGGTAATACATATAAGATCAATCAGATCTTCTATGTTGACGGCGACGCTCCCAATCCCACTACCGCTCCTAGTCCCACCTCTGCACCTCAGCCCACAACCGCTCCTCAGCCTGATCCCACCGATCCTCCCGAGCCCACTCAGGGCCCCGATATCGGTGATAAGGACATTGTTTTCGAGCCCGGCGACGCCAGCGTCGATAATCCCGCATGGTTCGCATGGGTATGGGGCAACGGCGAATCCGGTAAATGGATCATGGGTGAAGAAAGCGGTTCCAACATCATCTTCCCCGGCGCCTTCAACTACACCGATATGCTCGTAGCCAGAATGCCTTCCGGTTCTACTTCCGCAAGCTGGGATGAGTGCTGGAATCAGTCTGAGGACATCACGATCCAGCAGGGCAAGACCCTTTACTTCACAGAATGGGGCGCCTATGGCAGCGGCAAGTTCCTGGTCGGTTGGAAATAACATACCGATCCGGTAAGAATCGATTACCGCACTTTTGATCAATTGATTCCATCTGAAAAGGGGACAGACTCCGGTCTGTCCCCTGATTATTTGCATAATACGAATATTCATTAAAACACTTTAACGTTTATTGCGTTATATAACGCATAGCTGTGTTGTCCGCCTTGCTCCGCGAAATATTCCGTTAATCAATGTTTAAATCTTTTAATGGAATATCAGTATAAGAAAAACGCCTGATTTCTCAGGCGTTCAGGCTGTAGAAAAACCTTTCCAGCCCCCTCTGACGAGGGGGCACGCAAGTAGGATGATAAATAGGGACTAATGAAAGAATGCGAGGGGAGAGATAACGCAACGGAATAATACAAAGAAAACGCCTGACTCAATACAGTGAGTAATGATACATATAATGCGGCTTGAGTCAATAATCGGCGTGTTATTGTAACGCTTCGTTATCTCT
>CAMJJL010000011.1 GCA_946406145.1 uncultured Clostridia bacterium
CCGAGCCGGTACTGTTTTTTTAAGCCTGTTATTTTGATTGCAATATCTTTTTCGTCCATCCTATACCTCAAACCGTATCCATAAAGGTTTTTTCCACTTTGTTAAAGATGATAATGCCGATGAATAGAACAACAGCGGTCGTGATCCAGCTGATTCCCCAGTACAAAAGCGGTGTTGTACCGGAACCGAGCCATCCGTAACGCATCAGCTCGATGATCGGCGCCATGGGATTTAACATCATAATCGAATACAGCTTCGGCGAAAGAGTCGAACCCGAATAAATGACAGGGGTCGCGTACATCCACAGCGAGATACCGAAGCCAACGAGCACCTGCAGGTCACGGTATTTCGTTGTCAGAGAAGAAATAATAATGCCGAAGCCCATGCCGAGCAATGCCATCTGGATGATAAACAGCGGCGTCAATGCGGCAACCCACGTGACATGGATATCAGCGCCGGCCAGTGCAAAATATAGGGTAAAGCCCAAAAACATCACAAACTGGACAATAAAGTTGAACAGCGAGGAAATGACGGTAGCGATCGGAGTCGTCAATCGAGGGAAATAGACCTTTCCGAACACACCGGCGTTGTTGACAAATGTGTTGGATGTCGACTGCAGGCACGATGAAAAATAGGTCCACGGGACGTTGCCCGCCATATAAAACAAGAATTGAGGTACGCCATCGGTCGGCAGCTTGGCGATGTTACCGAAAACGAAGGTCTGGACGATCGTCGTAAACAACGGCTGTATGATATACCACAAAGGACCGAGGATCGTCTGCTTGAATCTTGTCGTGAAATCACGCTTGACAAACAGCCAGATCAGATCTCTGTACTGCCATACCTCTTTCAAATTTAAATCAAATAGTCTTTTCTGCGGCTCAATGACCGCAGTCCATTTCTTTTCCATAATTAATCTCCCGAATCGGTAATACCTTTCAGTTTATGCCAAACACTGACTATGGCGCTCGGCATCAAACGCAGGATTCTTTTTTTTCTTTCAATCACATTCTCTGCTTTTTTCTTCTTCCTGAGATACGCCGCGCCGTCCTGTGGTCGGACAACATCAAAACCTAACGACGTACCGCGCCTCATCTGTCTTTCATAGGCGGCAGTATAGTCATCACTGTTGAGAATATCCGTGATCCGCTGCGCTCTCACATCATCCGTCACATCCGCCTTGCATGTTTTACCGATCGACCAGAGAGCAGATTCCAGCACGCGCTGATCGATAACCGCTAAAAGCTCCTCGCTCAGAAGCCCCATCTGTTCGGTTTGATCATAGATATAACGATTGATACGGCAAATCCTTTCATATGTATCCTTACCGGAGTATGAGGTGATCGAGCGACTGGTATATCGGATATAATGATAATCCACATCGTCAATCAACACGATCGAGTTGATCTTTCCCAGATACTGGATGTTAAACATGGTATCCATACCCTGACGTACATCGCTCTCAACACGAAGCTCCTTGAGGATCGACGAGCGGTAGACCTTCGCGTACAGATAATTAAGCCTTCTGTCATCCAGCAGCATCGGGAGTTTTTCCCGGAATTCCTCTGAGGAGATGTACATCTCTCCGCGGCTGCAAAACTCGCCTTCGACCGCCCCGTTTTCGAGCAGGTACTGTACACGGGAGATCACCAGATCAGCGTCGTATTTTTCGCGGGCATCCATCAAATGCTTCAGATAATCCGGTTCAACATAGTCATCGCCGTCCACATAGGCGTTAAATTCCGTCTCGATTAACTCCATCGCATAATTCTTGATACCCGTAATGCCGCGGTGCTCGGAGGGCACAACCCGGATGCGGGGATCCAAGTCGGCATAGCGCCGACAAACCGCAAGGCTGTCATCCTCGGAACCGTCATCGATCACCAGCAGGATATAATCCTTGTAGGTTTGTCTCGCCATAGATTCAAAAAACCGCGGCAGATATGCGGCTATATTGTAAACCGTTACAATAACCGTCAGTTTCACCATATTTCTGTTTACCTTTCAAAGAGTTCTTCTATTCTGGCGCCGATTGCATCGGCATCAAAGAAGCTAAGCCTTTGCTTTGCTTTTTTGCGATAATGGGAGAGAAGCTCCGGATCGCCCGACAGCTTCTTTAATCCTTCGTATAATCCCGATTCGGAGTTTTCCACAATCATGCCGTATTCACCGTGAGCCAGTATTTCGCACGGTCCGGCACACTCGGTACTGATAACAGGCGTTTCCAGGATCAGCGCTTCGGCAACCGTAAGACTATATCCTTCAAAGTAAGAGGAACAAACCAACACATCGGCTTCTTTTATATATGGATACGGGTTAAGTATGCCGCTGATTATGGTCATATACGCTTGCGCGTGCAATTCTGTGATTATCTTTCTGAACTGTTCCTCTTCGTCGCCGCTGCCGATCAGCAACAGCGAAATATCCGCTCCCTCTTTTCTCAGGCGATCTACCGCATGCATCAGTCTGACTTGCCCCTTGACCTTGTCCAAAAGGCGTCCGACCATAACAATGTGCAGCTTTGCTCTGGCATAGGAAGCAGACCGCGGCTGTTTTGCCTGCTGTATGATTCTTTCGACGGGAAGCATATTATAGATCACCCTGAGATTACGGGTGTCTCCGAATGTGTCGATAAATCCATCTTTTGTCTGATTGGATACACAGACAACCGCATCCATCATCTCATACGCTTTACGTGCTTCGTTGTGATTTCGGAACTGGTTAAGATAACCCCTCGCTTTTCTGAAATCACTGTGCACCCATGCAAAATGCTTTGCTTCTCGGTTAGTGGAACCGCTGATGATCTTGATCGGTAATCCTCTGAAAAACGCGATCTCGACATCATACTTTTCTTTTTCGATATAGTAACGGTAAAGCTGCTTGGCAGACGCGCGTGTTTCCCAAAAGCCACTGTCATAAAAACGATTGCGAATATAAGGAATCTTCTGCCCTATGTGCTTTTTATAATCCTTGTGAATCAGTTTGACTCTCGGATCCAGCTCGTCTTTAATGGTATCAATATCATTCAAAAGCAGGATGGTAACGTCGTTTCCGGAAGCAGTCAACCAGTTTGCGATGGTGACCTGTGTTCTCTCAAGGCCACCGATTTCAAGTGTGGGGATGATAAACAGAATTTTTTTCATCCTGTCGCACCTCATCTCTTTTTCGTATATCAAATATTGTATTAGTTGTTATATTGACTTTTATCAAACAGATCCGTGATTTGTTTGATGATGCGGCTCTCGCTGAAAAAGTCGATTCTTTGCAGCGCCTTTGTCCGATACCGGAGGACAACCAGCGGTTTTTCCGCCAGTATCTTCAAGCCGTGGTAAAGACCCTTGCGACTGTTCTCGACCAACATGCCGTACTTGCCGTGATCGAGGATCTCATTCGGTCCGGTACAGTTCGTGCTGATGACCGGGACTCCAAGGATCAGCGCCTCGGCGACTGTCAGATTGAAGCCCTCATAATAAGAGCTGCAAACCAGTACATCCGCTCCGGCGATATAGGGGAACGGATTGCTCCGCATACCTGTAAGGAAAATATACTCTCCGGCATGGTGCTGTCTGATCGCGCGTTCTATGATCCCTCTGTCCTCACCGTCGCCGACAATGGTAAGAGAGAGTTTGTGCCCCTCTTTTTTGAGCCGGGACACGACTGCGATCAAACGCAGCTGGCCTTTGTGACTGTTTTTGAATCTGCCAACCATGACAAGATTCAAGCCTTTTTCAGGGTAGCTATAAGAGATCGGTTCTTTAGACAGCCTCCTGATCTTCTCAACGGGAAGCATATTATAGATCGTGATCGCGTTGCCGGTATCACCGATCGTATCGATGAAACCCTGACGAGCGCTGTCGGAAACACAAACGACACGATCAAATTTTTTGTACGCTTCCAGCACAGCCTTGTGGTTCTTGAACTGAAATCGATAGTTGAATATATTCCGAAAATCATTATGAACCCACGCCAGATGGACAGCGTCCTTGTTGGTAGAGCCGCTGATGATCTTCACACTTAATCCGTGGAAAAACGCGATCTCAACATCGTACTTCTTTTTGCCGACATAGTATTTGTACAGCTCGGTCGGTGTGGCACGGGTCTCCCACATGCCGTCGTCATAGAAAACATGACGAATATAAGGGATTGTTTTTCCGAAGTGTTTCTTATACTCCTTTTGATGAAGCGTGACCGAGCTGTGGAGCTCAGGTTCCAACTCCCTGTTTTTATCTAATATCATGACTGTAACGTCATATCCTAAGCTCTGGAGCCTGTTCGCAAGATTGATCTGCATTCTCTCCAGCCCTCCCATAGCAAGGGACGGTAAAATAAACAGTAATTTTTTCATTGCACCGGGATCTCCTTTCTGAGCGTAAGGCAATCGTTCTCAACATAAATACATTATATGTCAAAACAATCGGCGCCGTATTCGTTTATCCTGTGTCGACAGAGCCGTCGTCGATCATCAATACATCATCATCCGCACAGTTCTGCGCCGACAGGCGCTCCAAATACCGCTCAAGGTACTGTTTAATATGATAGTTCGTTACAAATATCGTAACTGTTTTTCAGTTATTTCGGATTCTCCTCAAACAGATCCGTCAGTTGCCTGAGCAATTGATCCTGATCAAAGAAATCCAGTCTTTCTTTTTCCTTTTCTCTGTATTCCTCCAACAATTCAGGTGAATCGTACAGCCTCTTGATCCCCTGATACAACCCCTCTTCACTGTTATCTACAATCATGCCGTATCGACCATCGTCGAGGATCTCTTTCGGTCCGGTACAATCGGTGCTGAGTACAGGTGTATTCAGAATAACCGCTTCCGCTACGGTGAGATTATATCCTTCGTAATAAGAGCCGCAAACCAGCAGATCCGCCTCTTTGATGTAGGGATAGGGATTCAGCACGCCGCCAACCGCTTTGATATACGACTGAGCGTGATACTCCCGGATCGTATCCTTCATCATCTGTTCATCGGGTCCGGTTCCGATCAGCGCTAAGGAGATGTCTTTTCCCTCTTCATGCAGACGGGATATGATCTTGATCAGTCTGCACTGCCCCTTGTGGAGCTCTCTTATCCGCCCTACCAAAACAATATGGAGCTTCCCTTTATCAACTGATACGGACGGTTTTTCCTCCGCCTGTCGGATGATTTTTTCGACAGGCAGCATATTATAGACCACCTTGATCTGACTGAGATCTTCTACCGCAACGCGGAATCTTTCTGCCGCCTGCTTGGAAACACATACGATGCCGTCAAAGAATCGATACAGCTCCAAGCACTCCTCCTTGGATCTGAATTTATCCCAAAAATCGAGTGTTTTTGTCATATCGTTGTGAACCCATGTCAAACGGATTGCCTTTTTGTTGGTTGATCCGCGGACGATCCTCATCGGCATACCCTGGAAAAACGCGATCTCAACATCATATTTCTCTCTGCCGACGTAGTATCGGTACAGCTGACGAGGCGTCGCTCTTCGCTGCCACATATCATCATCATAAAATTTGTAGCGGATATACGGGATTTTTTTACCCAGCTGCAAATCGGGACGCTTATAATAAAAGTGTATTCTCTCATCCAGCTCGCCAAGCAGATCAAACTCGGCTTTAAACGTACGGATCGTAACATCATAACCCGCTTGTGCCAGCTTGTTGGCAATTGTTACCAAAACTCGTTCCAATCCGCCGGTCAACAGCGAAGGGGAAACAAACAGTATTTTTTTCTTGTTCAACGATTATCCCTTCATTTTTCTGTATAATCCGATCAGCAGCTTGTTCTGCCGGATTCTTTCTTTGAATTGTTCCTTTTTGTGAAGACGGATGATTTGACCGACATTTTTATCGCACAGGATTTTGAGCGTCGGCTTGACGTCGTCACGCACGATCGCCGACGGCAAAAAGTCCGTAATCTCTTTGCGATTCAAAATATCCTCGATATACGCGTACTGCTGACTGCGGTCAAAACCCCACAGGGGATTGTCATACCGATCGGCGCAATCATAGATCCCCAACACAAAGGATGAATCGTAGTGAATACGGATATTGCCGTCATAGACGTCCCAGTCACGGAGGATCTCCATCAGGTGCGTATAGTAATATATGTTGATATCAATGTAGTTTTTCGGGAACTTGCGCCGCACATCGACGACGGTGTTCTCCATATAGTGATAATACGCCTTGTCAAGTGACGCGACACTGTTGATACAGTTATAAAAATCAAGGTTGAATACCGCGTCCTGACAGCGGCGGATATCCATGAAGCGGATGTTGTTTTCCGTTACGATACTGCGCTTGTACAGCTTGTTCCACGGCACATCAAAGATGGTGGTCGTCGGGAAGAACGCCATGATATTCTGTCGGCACTGTTGTCTGTCGATACAGGACAGCGCCTTGATGTTCTGAGTTCTGGAATAGGCAAGGGTACCGTCCGGCTGTTGTTGGTAATACTTCACGCCGCTGAACACCATATCATAGTCGCCGCTTTCGGCGAGGGCGTACAGATCGGCGTACATCTCAGGCTCAAAGGAGTCGTCCACATCGGGAAAAGCAAGATACTTACCCTTTGCCGCTTCCATTCCGGCGTTGCGCGCGGAGCCTGCACCGCCGTTCTCCTTTTTGATATAGGTCACGCGGCTGTCCTCTGCCTGATATTTTCTGCAAATCGCGTCGCTGTTGTCCGAGGAGCCGTCGTTGACGAGAATGATTTCGTAATCGGTGAAGGTCTGGGCGTCAATCGACCGCATGCAGTTGTCTATATATTTTTCAGCGTTGTATATCGGAACGATGATACTCAGCTTGGGGTTATTTTCCATATCGTAATCCTATCAAATGAACAGTGGTCCTGATACCCAGTATTTGAAACATCCGTCCCATAATACGTTTATTTTTACTATTCAGATAACGACAGCTCTTGAAAAAATCTCTGCCGTTTTCCAGTTCATGATATATCCTGTCCTTTTCCTTTTGCTCGGAGAGCTGCGCGCATGTAACGCACGCGTCGGTCAGATAATCCCAATAATACTCCGCTATCAGGGATAAGGTTTCAACGGAGGATAGCTTTTCCTCCATATATGCCATGCCGGTGACCGCGATCACGATTTTGGAACAGGCTTTTTCGACTGCTTTTGTATCTGTCGTTTTACACGAAAGCGCACCCGGACGCTGATAGCGCGCCGCATACAGAAATCGATTGAAGTAATAGGCGGTTTTCGCGCAGGAGATCACACGCGGCAGCCATTCATCTTCCTCATGCTGTAACCCCTTGCGAAAGAACAAGTCGTTTCGGATCAGAAACTCTCTGCGAAAGAGCTTATTGACAGGGGACGTCATTGTCAGCTGATATCGGTTTTTCAAGACGTCATACAGAATATCCCCCTCAAATAACCCGTCTCTGAGATAGGCGGGCTGTTCCTGCAATACTTCGGACAAATCGGGGGAAACGGTACGGCACCTGGAAAAAACGATGTCCGGCGAAAGAGGAGCGATCATTTGGATAAAGAAGCGATAAAGTTCGTCTTCCGCAAGAAAGTCGTCGCTGTCAACAAAATGGATATACTTGCCGCGGGCGGCATGAAGTCCCGTGTTCCTCGCAGCGGAAGCACCGCCGTTTTCCTGATGGATCACCGTAACATTTTCGCGCGTGCTTTTGTAATCATCACAGAAAGTTTCACTGCCGTCGGAAGATCCGTCATCCACCAAAATGATCTCCAAATCAGGGATGTTTTGCGCTTCTATCGACTGCATACAGCGGGGCAGATATTCCAGTGAGTTATAAACAGGGATAATCACACTAATCAGCATTGGAAAAAGCCCCCACTATCTTTCGTTTTAGCAGATTCAATCTTGTTTTGTGCGCGAACCGTACGATAAAACTGCGCTCCCGTTTCAAGCTTTTGGATGACCACACATGGATGCAGTAGGTATACTTCCTGCTTTTGCAGTCCTTCACGGTATCGGGAAGCATGCTGAGCGGACAGAAATAGGTCATCGGATAAACGATGATATCGCACACCGTCTGTTGCTGACCGTTCGGGACAAAGCCGTGCTTTTCCAGCAGATCGGTCATACGCATGTTGACTGTATACAGGTTAAGAGAGCCATCCTCGTTTTTAAAATGAGTCCCCTCATAGCTGTCCAGACATTCCTTGATGAAAGGATGTCCGGGAGGAAAGGCGAGCGCGTGAGCCGCGAGCTCTCTGTTATCTCCGCCGTAACCGGTAAATGCCTTTTCTCTCATCAGGGGTGAAAAGTCTTTTTTAACAAGACAATCCGTATCGAGATACAATCCGCCTTCGTCGTAAAGCGCCTGAAGCCTGCAGTAATCGGAAACATACATATATTTTTTAGCTTCATATGCCTCTTTGACATAGTCGTTGCAATGGATATCAAAGTTGCTCTCATCCCACAGCTTCCAGTCAAAGCCATCAAGATGCTTATGCCAGCTGTTGATACATTTTTGTTCTCTTTTCGGATAAGCGTTACCGCCGAACCAGCAATAATGCAGTATCTTGGGAATCATCATGTCAAGCCCTGCTGCACGGACCGGATGTATATCCGCTCGGTGTGCCTTTCTGAATACAATTGATGAGATGTAATAAGCGTTCTGTCGCCGTATCGGCGTTCCAGACGTTGTTTATCGTGTCATAAGCGTTTTTCTGCAAGCGCTCTCTGAACGTTTTATCCTGTATCAAACTTTTAACGTTATGATATAAAGAATTTGAGCCGTGCTTATCATAGATCAGACCGTTTTCCCCATGGGTAATCAAGAACGGTACGGAGCCGATCTCACGACAGGCGACAACCGCGCACGCGGAAGACATCGCCTCGTTCATCACAGCGCCCCAGCCCTCGTTTTTATCTGAGGTAAAAAGGAAGATATCCGCCTTTTGCATGTGCTCAAGCACCTCAAAAGGCGCATACGGTCCGGTGAAAGAGATCCAGTCACTCAAGCCTTCATCAGCAACGATCCGCTCATATTGATTCCTCAGCTCGCCGATACCCAGCATCTCGATATGAAAGTCGAGGCGATCCTTTTTGAGCTGTTTGGCGAGCCGGATGATCTCCTCGGGGTGCTTGAGCTTGATGAATCGGCTGACCCAGATGATGTTGATACGCCCATCCTGTGTTTTTTGCTCACGCAGAGCGTCATAGGGAACCTCCTTTATCTCAGGAAAATAGCCCCATTGATAGGTCTTGTTCGGATAGGAGAAGATAAAGCGGCAGTCGGGCGCGGTATAGGCGGAGGCGCACAGCATATGCAGGTTCTTCGAGCGATATCGGATATCCTTTTGATACCTCATACGCCATACACGCGGATCAAACCGCCAGCGGAATTTTTTAAAGAATCGCTCGCTGTAGCGAAAGGTCAGCTTATTCTCGGCAAGACGCTTTTTGATAAAAACATCGGGAGCGGAGCCGATGATGACCACGTCGCTCTCATCGCCCAGCCGCATCGCTTCCTTATAAGAATCCTCGTCGCGGTACGCGTTGACGGCATAGGGAGCGTCTTCCATATTTTCGTACCCCATCTCAAGGCGCTCCTCGGGGATCGGCTTTGTCGCCACAAAGCGAAAGCCGTCACCGATCTGCCGTATCATCGCCTTACAGAAAGGCGTTTGGTGATGCAACAAAAAATTAGAAAAGAAAGTGATCGTCATGTTGTCAACTCGTTTTCGCAATCGTTCCAAATGCCTGTTCCAACGCGGCGGTATTTGTCGATCTGTTATAGTCTGTCTCTGCCCTTTTTTTTGCGTTCATCCCCATTCGGGACGCTTGCTCTGTATCGGAGAAGACCGTATCCAGATAATGCGCCAGCAGATGCGTTGAAGACGAGGGATAAAGAAATGCCTCTTTTCGATGCTCGGCAAAATCGCTGACGCCGCCGACATCCGCCGCGACACACGGTACGCCCAGCATCATCGCCTCAGCGAGAGAGTTCGGTGAATTCTCTATCGTAGAGGGCAAAACATAGACGTTAGCCCTCAGATATTCTGCTTTGATCTGTTTTTCCGACAAAACTCCGGTAAACTCCACATGATCGGCTAATCCGTATTTCAGGATCAAAGACTTGATATAGCGGATATAGGAGCTGTCCTTCAGCTCTCTCTTTGAAACGGAACCTTCGATCGGACTATATCCCGCGGCAACGATCTTCAGTCGGGGATATCTTTCTTTGAGCAACGCCGCAGCCTTCAATAAATAATGAAACCCTTTCAGCGGATAGTAATATTGGCTGACAAAGATCCTGTGCGGTTCACAGTCGCTGTACTGCCACCCACCCTCATAAAAACTGCTCCTCAGCATATCGTTGCAGTGGTAATAAGCAGCGGTAGTGTTATAGGATCTCAAAACCGCTTTATCCAACGTCGACCTGCCGATAAAGTGGCGCGCCGCGGTGATGATCTCCTTTTCATCGGCTGCGACCTTGTACATATTTTGTATTTCTTTGCGAAGATTGGTTCTTCGTATGATATCTCGTATCGTGCGACGCCTGACGACCTTCTCCGGTACACCCTCCGCGTAGTGATCGGCACAGGCACAGGCGAGTCCTTGGGCAAACAGCACGGTTTTTCCCATCACATCCGCCTGACAGCATAACCTGACAGCAGCGAGAGAGTAGTTTCGCTCGGTGCCGAAGATGATAATAACATCGGGATCCTCTTTTTTCATTATCACAGAAAATCGATCAGGATCGGTACAGGAAGCTGCGTCGATCCATCCGATCGTGCTGCCCTCAAAGGTGACGGAATCGGAATCTGACTTTCTGTAAGAAAACAGCGTAATCTCATGCAGCGGAGCAAGCTGAGAAATCATGCCCTTGATCCATGCGGGACAGGTCAACACCTGATCCTTATACACCGCGCTGCATATCAACATCAGTTTCATTCGTTTTCACCTTGCTCTGTAATACGTTTACCTTCACTAAAGGAGTGGGCTTTTCGACCTTTTTATGCAGATACGGATCATGTCCGTAGATCGCGCATATCACGATCGGCATATACAGGCAGTAAACATCCAGCCACATATTCGTATTGATAAACGAAAGGAATATCGGCTGAGCGAACGCCCAGATCATATAGCAGTATCCCATTTGATCTTTCAAAGGCTTAAAGAATACGAGATAGATCCCTCGATACATCAGCACCATCAGACCTCCTCCGATAAGGCCGAAGTTAGCGAGATTATCTAAGATGAACGAGTGACCGCTCGTCCCGTTCTTTCTTTGGAACAGATTTCCGAATAACGGATCTCTGAAAAATGATTTTATCGAGATCATATATAACTCGTCTCGCTTATCACTGAATCCCGCAACTGAACTTTTACCGAGGAAAAGCACCTTCAGCTTATCGATGATCGAGCTCTCGCCCACTTGTTCACCCACAGCGGTGATGATCGCGCCGATGGTCGAACGAAACAGCAGTACTATCAACACAAGCATCAGTATCAAAATGAAGAAGCGCTTGACGGTAATACCTTTCGGAAGAAAAAACAGCATTGTTGACGTCATCAGCAGAATAAATGCGTAGGTATATTCTGCGGTTATCACCATCGTATATGTCAGTACAGTGAGTAAGATCGTCGGTATGATATGCAGCTTTTTCATCTTAAAAGCTATCACGACAAACGGATAGAGAAGTACCGTCATATAGACGAAATGATAGCCTCCGATATTCATCCAATCGTACATTACCGCAACAGGATCATCAGAGGTCAATATTGTCGCCAATACACGAGCCGCTTCGGGATACTGAATACACCCGATGGTCGTGGTGACTCCCGTGATGATAAAACCGATCACGATCACAGTTGTATACAGCGCCGAAAAGAAGGGGCGTGTCACTAAATAATAACCGATACAGGCAGGCATCACAAAAAGCAACGTCTGATATCCCGACAACAGTACATCCTGGTTGTGGTAATACAAAAGAATAATCACCTGATAAATGACAAACGGCAGTAAAAACAGAAGAAATCCCCGTGTATTCTTCAATTGACACGTCACAAAAGTAAACAACACCACTACTACCACCAGCGCCATGTAGGAGTAGGTGGTCAGGTAAGTGCTCACGGATCGCTGAACGATCGGCATAATCCCGTATATCAGCAGAAAGATCAGGACAAAGCTCTTGTAATTCAGTTTTTTAAAGAAAGTCTTGATTTTTTCCAGATACATTCCGTGAACTCACTTTTTCGGTTCTAGATTATTTGATGAATTCCCTGCGAAGAAATGCCAGAATCTTCTTCGCCTGGACGATATTGGACTTGTTTTCGAGTACGAAGCTCCGCGCTGAAAGCGCCTTTTTCCTGCGCTCTTCAAAGGACTGTGCAAAAATATTTTTGAGCTGTTCGGCAACACCGCCGGGACTTTCGTCCTCCAACAAATACACATACGGATCATACTCCGCAGGCATACCGGGCAGCTTTGTGGTCAGCGTCGGAGTGCCCGACACCATATATTCCATATTTTTGGACGGAAATGAATACTTGGTATATTCGGGTGCGGTGGGTCGGGGATTGACCAGCAGCGAAGCCTTCTGTTCTTCTTCGACGATCTCCCGGTTTTTCTTAATGCCCAAATAATGAACATTCAAATGCTTTTTCGCGAGCTGTTCCAACTCCTCACGATAATCGCCGTCGCCGTAAATGTTCAGCTCGGCATCGGGGATCTCCGCCTTGACGAAGCCCTCGACCAGATTGACGATCCCGTAAATGCGCTTCAAGCTGCCTGCATATAAAATCACGCGCTTACCGCATGAGAGCTCATAGGGCGTCTGCTCCCCGGGCTGAGGAGCGTTTGCGTCCACATGACCCTCGAGCACGATATACGGCTTGTTCTCGGGATTGACGCGCTTGCTCATCTCGTCCGTCAACAGAATGAATGCGTCGGTCTTACGGAATAACCGATTATTGAATCTCTTTAATAAAGCACTCTCGCGCTCCATATCTGGCAGATCGGTGACGATTGAGATAACGGGGATCTTCCGCATCCGCGCCGCCAAAGTCATACCGTAAGCGTTCGCGATGTTCAGACAGTCGCATATGGCGAGGGTTTCGCAATCCTTCTTAGCTCTGAGTACACCGAAGAAGGTGCCGCAAAAGATCATCAGCTGACGAAAGATCGGCAGGTTCAATGTCGTGATATAGTGAAAATACGCGTTACCCTCCTGCTCGTCGTGCTCGCGGATCAGCTTCCTTGCAGTGACTGCGCGATTGATCGGCAGTCCCGAGAAGCACCGCACCTCGGCGCCGTTGGCGGAAAGTCCCTTGATCAGCAGCCCGTGGTACTTCTGATCGGGGGTCAGCACGGATACATTGCGCTCACTGACGATTTTGTTGTACGTCTTATCGGTACAGTTCGAGTACCCGTAAAGGATCCGCATTACAGTTCTTTATATCCTCTCAACGTGATTGACGGCTGCGCGCCGTAGGGTGGGATCGGATTGCCAAACGGAATCCCATCCTCCATGCCTCTTCTACCGATCAGCTTCCCCTCCCTGTCATAATCGGGGTGGATCATGATCTCGGTATTGTCGGGCACATCAAAGCCGTCGATATCCATGACATAGGCGAAATAAACGGTCGTGATGAAGCCCTGCTCTTTCAGCCACTTGTTATAGCGCTGCTTGACCAGCCGCTTGATGAACGAGATCTGTCCCGCGTTGCGGTGGAGCCTGATCTTATTGATGCCGTGCTCCCGGCAGACCTTTACGACGATCGGAGCAACAAAAATGCCGGTGTGGATATGGTGGTGCGAGTCGGCGTGCGTGATCGCAATGCCCGCCGCCTGTATCTTCTCGACCTGTGCGGTGAGCTCCTTGTAGATCGCGTCTTTTTCTTCAGGCGTCAGCCGTTTGGTACGGTCATACTTTTTATTGAATCGTCCGTCGGTCACGAACCGCGGACAGCTTTTGATATCCTCGGTCAGCGGTACACCCTCGGTAAGATTGAGGTGGATACCGATCTGATCGATGAAGCCGCGCGCTTTTGCCATCGCAACCGCTTCATCAAAATATGCGCCTGTCGCCATCATGGTAGTATCGGTGGCGAGACTCTTTTCAAAGGTCTCGGCAATCGCCTTGGAACAATGCTCATTCAAGCCGAAATCATCGGCGTTTATCGTTACCGTTGGCATTTTATCCCTCCAAAGCTCTTCTCGCGATCTCACGGTAAGAGAAGGTTTTCATTCCCTTTTCCTGCGCGATCCGCTTCATTTCATCTATCTGATCCAAGGCGCGCATGATACACGCCTTATACTCTTCTTCGTCATCTTTTTCCAAAAACAGGCAGTTACCGCCTAAATCGACGTGCTCAAAGCCCTTGATGTACTTGAACAGGCATGGCACGCCCATCCCGACCGCCTGCTCCCATAACACGGAGTGGAGTCCGGGAAAAGCAACCAGATCCGCCGCCGCGAAATCCTCGTAGATATCCTCCGATTTGCGCCACCCGATATGGATGACTTTATCGGTGAGATTGCGCTCAAACTCCGCTTTGAGATTATCCGCTACGCTTCCGAAAACGATCAGCTTGATGCGGTCATCGGAAATGCTGTTGACAGCGCGCATCAGCTTGAGCACCTGCGGCTTGTTGTGATCGATCTTACCGCCTGTCACAATGACGATATCACTGTCGGATACGCCGTAAGCACGGCGATGTTGTGAACGCACCTCGGGACGAAGCGCCTTTTCTACCGCGTCGTCATCCGCGCCCATGACCAGCAGCTCACACTTGTCGGCAGGCAGGTCATACATTTCTTTGAGAAAATCGACGCGCGCAGGCACAACACCGTAAAACTTCGAGGTAAACGGCTCTATGATATGTGCACAGCGTTTCCAGATAATTCTATGCAGGATGTTCTTCGACAAGAAGTTCGTCGCGCTGTTGTTGAAGTCGGCATGATTATCGACATAGACCTTTATCCCGGGATGCTTTTTCAGATAATCCGCAACGATATCCATATCCGAAAACTGGCATCCATGAATGAACAGCACATCGGGATTTGTCTGTTCCAGAGCTTCCTTAACGCCCTGATAGCGCCGCAGGATCCGATATAGCTTATCTGGTTTTTGACAGGCGAGCCGACGCACGGGGATTCCGTATTCGTTCAGATACTCCCTTTTTCCCTGATGATCGGTAAACTGTCCGTTATTGTCAAAGGTCTCAACAGACGCGATGATCTCCACCTCATACCCGAGCGCCAGATGAAACTTCGGCAGCATATTCTCTTGATAAGAATATCCGTCAGCATAATAGTTTGCTAAACACACATGAACGACTTTGTTCTTCATTTTACAACCCAATTATTAAACCATGTACCGAAAAGACATTATTCTGTGACCCTATTCTCGATGCATTCGATATACTTCTTCACAGAGTTGTCTTTTGACGCGTGTTCAATCACATATTTGCGACTGTTCGACGGT
Organism: uncultured Clostridia bacterium; assembly: GCA_946406145.1. Lineage (GTDB taxonomy): Bacteria > Bacillota > Clostridia > Oscillospirales > Acutalibacteraceae > Ruminococcoides. The sequence goes on from CAMJJL010000011.1 coordinate 15,421, forward strand.
TTGTTCTGTCTCTTTATGCTTTTCCTTTCGTGATAGGCGTCTTCGATCGCCGAGGCAAGCGCTTCGACGCTCTCCGGCTCTACGCAAATGCCCGCGCCGGATTCTTCAAAGATTTGTGCGAGCTCGCTGTCGGTATCGAATGAGGCGATGATCGGCGTGTTGCATGCCATAATATTCCATGTTTTGCTGGGCATGGCGGTTTTGCTGACGCCCTTCTTGCAGGTGATGAGCGCAATATCGCCCATGCTGTACGCTTCTGCTACACGGTATTCCGGTACCAGCGGAAAGATGGATACATTACTCAGTTGATGGTTTCGCACCATTCTCCGTGCCTCTTCGAACTCGGCTCCTCCTCCGAAAACAGCAAAATGTATGCTGTGCTCATCTTTCAATTGCTCGGCAGCCTTGAGGATGATTTTCGCACCCTGAGAGGCGCCGAAATTGCCGGCATAGACAACAATGAATTGGTCGCGATCGATGTGGTAGTCATCGAACAGCAGATTCATCTTTCTGGGAATAGGCCGCACGGTTTCAGGGTCGACCCAGTTGCCGATGACAGTGATCTTCTTTTCTTCGACGCCTTCACTGATCAGGTTCTTCTTGACAGTGTCATTGAGCGCGATGATACTCGTGCAGCGTTTGAACGTCTTTTTGGAGATCCACTCACCGAGTTTGAAGGTCAGAGAATGCTTTCTGACCAAACCGGAGGTCACGAGAGAATCAGGGAACAGATCCTGAACCGAGTAGACCATCCTTGCTCGAAGCTGACCGGCCACCTTGCCGGCAAACAACCCTTGAGTCGGCGGCGTGCTGACCGCAAAGACAGCGTCTACATCGGTATATTTGCGTGCAATTTGATTCCCTCTGAAATTACACCAAAGATAACGAAAAGCCTTGACCACCGGGTTGCTCCCTTCGGCGGGAGCCCAGTATCTATGTACATGAATATGCGTGAAATCTTCATGTTTATTATCTCTGTACTTTTTCGCTTCTTCTGCGGAAATACCGCGCGATGGTATCGGACATACCACGCAGACCTCATGACCTGCGTGTACCAGTCCGTTGATAATATCTTGTTCCAGATGACCAAAAGCAGTATTTTCCGGGTAAAAATATGCGTTAAGGAATAGTATTTTCATAGTCCTTCTTTTACTCTTTTAAGCGCCTTGAACCGATTCTTCTATTCTCGGAATAAAGCGGATTGTTGTTCTCTCTGATGAATAATCTGACTACGCAATCCGCACACTTGAATGACGCAGTATTGCCTCTAATAACTCACAGATTCGTGTTCGTAGATGATAGCGGGCAGCGATCTGCCGGGTTTTATCAATCAGTCAGCATAATATACCGACCTTTTCTCAAATCATTGTTTCCGTTTTCGAACAAAATGCTCGGATTTGATCTCCATGCAAACCTGCATGGGTATAGAAAACGACTCGTGCCGCAGCACCGCAATCTTTCTTTTTTCGAATATCCGCATCTCGAAAAACATACACGGTTAAGCCCCCTCAGAAATATCGCAGTTTTTATGAAAAATGATAAAAAACAGCGAAAAAAGTCATAATTCCCCATTAAAAAACTTACTGCTAATTATATCACGATTATATTGTTTTGTCAATTAGTGACAGCTTTTCGTAATAATTTTGTTAAATCTACATAAAGTATCCTATCACATTACCATCAAAGCAACAGGCTTTATTGTATTATGTTGATAAAATTTCGTGGTTGTTTGCAAATAAAAAAGTCGAAATAAGGGTAACCCTTTATTTCGACCGATCATATTTTAATTTTTTTGTTCCTGACTTGACAACAGCAGGTGCCATGGCGGCGCCCATATTGTTTTGGTCGGTGATTTGGAAGTCGGTAATCCTGCCCAGTCGCGCGGCATGCAGATAGGGCGTTTTGGGCTGTTGCGTGTTTTCTTCCCCATGAACGTCATCAAGCGTGTAAGATAGGTTATTCTTTTTTACGGTTCCGGATTTCTTTGGACGGTTATGGCAGTTGCCTTGTTCCAGAATACACGCGCCCGATCCGGTCACCGTCCATTGAGCTGTCGGCGGACGCTGGGAACCGTATTCGAGCGGAAAACGATATTGGCGTTCAGCCGTACAATAATGGGATGACGCCGCGCAGACTGCGCGCTTTGCCGCACCGCTCTCGATCACGGTTGCCGACAGGATCATCGACAGCGCCATCGTAGAGCAAGCGCCGTATACCCCCGCATAGGGGATCGCGTAGGAGCGCATTGCAAAGCTGCTTGCGACACACTGGTTGAGCAGATCACCACAGCAGGCAATATCGATATCATGCCGGGTATGATTGCCTTTATTCAGCGCGATCCGAACGGCTATGTTCATCAGCTCACTTTCCGCCTGCTCAAAAGTATCCTTCCCTGCGTAGCTGTCATGGATAATTCGGTCAAAATGATCACGAAGCGGTCCTTCGCCTTCCTTTTTCCCTACGACCGAAGCATAGCTCAAGATACGCGGCGCATGCTCAAATATCAGATTTCCGTCATTATTTCTCATGTGAATACTCCTTATCTCATATCATATCTTAGTATTCACATTTTAACTGATAAAATGCGATAAAACTGAAAAACTCCCCCACCGGCAAGATGGGGGAGTTGATCGCCATTATTTAACTGATATTAACTTTCTGTAGAAGTAGGATTAAGAAACAGGTACATACTGATCGATCGGATAATCTACGTGAAGCAGAGCAAGATAGCGCTGGATATAAGTAACATCCTTAACAGTTAATTTGCCGTCTCTGTCAACGTCACCGTTTCTTTTCATGATCTCAATATCAATACCGGGAATCGAAAGAAGTGCGTTATACTTCATAATGATCGTAACATCATTCGAGGTAACCTTACCATCGTTATTCGCGTCACCGAGCAGATAAGTCTCAGGAGCCTCGGTAGGCTGAGTTTCACCGGGCTTGGTGAAGGAGGCAATACCGTTGATGGTGTAGCCGGGCTTAATCTCTCCGTTTTCAACGATATGGGTGAGATCCTTATCGGCATTCGCTAACATATCCAGGGTGGTTCTGATCTCAGCGTTGCCTGCAGCAGTAACCTTGTAGTTGGTCACAGCCAGAAGAGCGTTGTCGCTGTTGAACTTGAAGCCCTTATTGAGCTGCGGAGTAGAAGCGTTGAACTTGTTCAAACCATTGTCGATCTTCGCAACAGCCGCGTCGCCGAGGATCGGGAACATGGTCTCAACATCGGTAACAGCAAGGTCACTATCAACCGCGTCGGTAGACTGCAGGATGCTCTTGGTAAAGGTCTGGGATCCGCTGATAGCAGCAACACCTGCAGGAGCTGCGGTGGCAGCATTGAGGGTGGTATATACGGTGAAGGTCTCACCTACGTTAAAGGTCTTGACAACAGATTTACCATCGATACCGTAAATGGTAACGTTAGCTTTCTGACCGGGCTGAGGCTCGGTAGGTGAAGGCGGATCGGTGGGCTTGGGAGCTTCGGTCGGCGCTTCAGTGGGCTCGGGCTCGCCGGGCTTGTAGAAGGAAGCAACACCACTGACGGTGTAACCGGACTGTACCTCGCCCTTGTTGACGATAAGGGTCATATTTTTGTCGGCAAGCGCGATCGTGATCAAGCTGTTTCTGATCTCAGCATTGCCGGCAGCGGTAACCTTGTAACGGCTTACGATCAACAGCGCCTCGTCATTGGTAAACTTGAAGCCCTTGTTAACCTGTCCGCCGCTGGAGGCGTTGAACTTGTTGACGCCTTCTACGGTGTCGATCTTAGAAACGGTCTTATCGCCCATAATGGGGAACATCGCCTCATTGTCGACGACAACGTTGTCTTCGTCAACCTCATCCATGGGCTGCAGGATATCCTTGGAGAAATACTGCCACGAGTTGACGCCGCCTACGCCTGCGGTCGCTGCAGCAGGAACATTGAGGGTGGTATATACGGTGAACTCGTCGCCGATGATAAAGGTCTTGGTCTTGGAGGTGCCGTCGAAGCCGTAGATGGTGACGGTAGCCTTATTGCTGGGCTCGGTAGGTGTAGGCGGATCAGTGGGCTTGGGAGCTTCGGTCGGAATCTCGGGAGAGGTGGGATCGGTGAAGGAGCCGGGCATCGAGTAGCTCTGGCCGGACTGGAGCTTATCGTCATAAACGATCTTAGTCGCGGCTGCGTTGTCCTTGATCAGCGTTCTGAGGGTAGTCTTGATGGTAGCTTCGCCGGTAGCGAGAACCTTATAGTTGGTGACAATCAGCTTGGAGGCAGCGGTGTTAAACGCATAACCGCCGCCGATTTTTCCTCTGGTCGCGTTGAACTTGAGAGCACCGTTGTTGACCGCAGCGATAGCCTCGTCGCCGAGGATCGGGAACATCGCGGTCTTATTTTCGATCTCATTATACGTTCCGGTGACGCTGTCGGTCAGCTGGAGAGAAGCGGTGGGATAGGTCTGGGTACCCTCTATGCTGGCGATGGTAGTGCCTGCGTTGAGGACAGTGTATACAGTGAAAGTGTCGCCCTTGTTGAACTCCTTGACTGCAGTGGTGTTATCGGGGTTCACAATGGTAACCTTGAGCTTGTTGGAGGGCTCTGTGGGCGGCTCAGTCGGGGGCAGGGTCGGGATCGGGCCGTCGGTAGTGAAGGAACCGCGCATCGCAAAGGTCTGACCTGACAGAGTCTCGCCGTTGAATACGATACGGGTGATATCATCATCTGCCGCGGCAAGAACGTTGAGCTTGTTGGTGATATCGGCATAACCGTTGGCTGTTACGCGATAGGTGGTGCAAATCAGCTGAGACTTGAGAGAATTGAACAGGAAGCCTGCAACAGAAGAGCCTGCATACTTAACAGTACCGGCGGTCTTTGCGGAACCGATCGCAGCGTCACCCATCACGGGGAACACCTTAGCGTTATCGGTGAAAAAGCCGTCTGCGTCCAGGGTATCAGCCAGCGCCAGAACAGAGGTAGTGTAGCGCTGAGTGCCGTTGATGGAACCCATCATACCGCTGTTGACAGAGGAAGCGTCGAGGGTGGTGTAAACATTGAAGGAATCACCGATGTTGAAGGACTTGGTCTCAACGGTACCGTCAAGGTTACGGATGCGAACCTCAGCGTGGTCGATAGTGGGAGTGGGATCGGTAAAGGTCGCCTTACCCGCGATGGACTTGCCTTCCTGAAGCTGACCCTCAAAGATGATTCTGGTCAGGGCAGTGTCGGCAACCGCGAGGTTGCGCAGTGCATTCTTGACTTCACCGGTACCCGCAGCGGTTACCTTATAGGTGGTAACGATCAGCTGAGAGGAAGCGGAATCGAATTTGAACGCATCGGTGGTGGAGGCGTTGGTCGCGTTGTAGGTGATTTTTCCTGCCTGTGCGCCGTTGGCAACGGTGTTCTCACCGGTTACGGGGAATACCTTGACAGGATCTACAAACTCGCCGTACTGTCCGCTGACTTCATCAACCAGAGAAAGTACGCCCGATGAGTAGGTCTGGGTACCCTGAATCGAACCGATCAAACCGTTGGCTGCGGAAGCAGAAGCGTTCAGAGTGGTGTAAACCGTGAACTCGTCGCCTACGTTGAATTCCTTGACTTCGGTAGTGCCGTCAAGGCCGTAGATCGTGATGGTCGCCGTTTCAGCGGCGTTTGTTGTGGCGATGCCGACAGTAAGCACTGTGATCATCATGGCAAGAACCAACAACATGCTGATAATCTTTTTCATGTTAATCCTCCTCGGGATATATTTTCAGACAATATAATTCTAACATATCTTTTTAAAATATTCAACGATATTTGTTTATTTTTTAATAGAGATTTTAGCCTCACTTTTGTGTATTATGACAAAAGTATTACAAAAATGCTGAAAATGATAATGACAGCAACCAAACAATTTACGAATCCTCGCTCATTATCCTTTCTTCCTTTTTCAATTTTCTGTATTCAAGACAAGAGAAACTGCTCCCCCTGCCAAAGCAGAGGGAGCAGCATGATCTGTTCAATTATTCAGTACGAATGGGGATCAAACATCCTCGCCGATTTTAAGATCCTGGTTCAGACCTAAGAGCCAGCGCTGGAGCAAGGTCGCGTCGGTTATGGTGATATCACCGTCGCCGTTGACGTCGCCGAGCTTCTTCATGGTATCGTCAGCAGACACGATGTCCGCGAGGATACGCTGGATCCGAGTAGCGTCAAGGATCGTGACGATTCCGTCGCCGTCGATATCGCCGAGCTTGCCGATCACGATTCTCGGGATCCTGACCTGTTCACAGGTGACCTCTTTGGTACCGTTAGCGTCAGCAAAGTACTTGCCGCACTCGGTGCAGTAGTAGTGCCTCTTCCAACCGTCTTCCTCCGTGGTTGCCTCTTTCGCCTTTCTCAGCTTGAGGGTATGGGCGAGCTTGTCGATGGTCTTGTGCTCGCGTGAGAGTTCCTCGTTGCACTCGGTGCAGTAGACGACCTCGTCATAGGAGCCCTCTGCGGTGCAGGTAGCCGGGACTTCGTTCTCACGAACCGCCTCACCGGGAGTATGAGCGAGCTTGTCGATGGTCTTGTGCTCACGGGAGATTTCCTCATTGCACTTGGTGCAGTAGACAACCATATCATAGGAGCCTTCTGCCTTGCAGGTAGCAGGAACGTCGTTCTCACGAACTGCCTCACCGGGAGTATGAGCGAGCTTCTTGATGGTCTTGGTAGTACGGGAAAGCTCCGCGTGGCAGGAGGTGCAGTATACGACGATATCATAGGAGCCCTTCGCCTTGCAGGTCGCAGGAACGACATTCTCACGAACTGCTTCGCCGGGAGTATGGACATGGTCGAGCTTCGGAATGATCAGGGATGCAGCGGTAACTTCCTGTTTACCGGACGCGTCAGCAAAGAGCTTGTCACATCCGGAGCATGTATAGTGAGCCTTGGTTCCGGTCGCCTGCTCGGTAGCGGGTACCTCGGGTACATAGGTCAGGGTGTGGGTGATGATCGGGAGTTCAACCGGGGTACGGCTGATCTCAGCCTGACATACGGTGCATTTTACAACCTCATCATAGGTGGTCTTATCATGGCTTACTACCTCATTCTCGTGGACTGCCGCGCCGGGCGTATGAGGAGCCAGGTCATGATACTTGGTCTGGCGCGAAAGCTCTGCCTGACAAGCGGTGCAGTAGGTGACTTCATCATAAGCACCCTTTACGGTGCAGGTAGAAGCGTGATCATTCTCAATCACGGGGTCGCCGGGAGTATGAGCGAGCTTCTTGATAGCCTTGGTAGTACGGGAAAGCTCCGCGTGGCAGGAGGTGCAGTATACGACCTCGTCATAAGAGCCTGCCGCCTTGCAGGTCGCAGGAACGACATTCTCACGAACTGCAGTGCCGGGAGTATGGACATGGTCGAGCTTCGGAATGATCAGGGATGCAGCGGTAACTTCCTGTTTACCGGACGCGTCAGCAAAGAGCTTGTCACATCCGGAGCATGTATAGTGAGCCTTGGTTCCGGTCGCCTGCTCGGTAGCGGGTACCTCGGGTACATAGGTCAGGGTGTGGGTGATGATCGGGAGTTCAACCGGGGTACGGCTGATCTCAGCCTGACATACGGTGCATTTTACAACCTCATCATAGGTGGTCTTATCATGGCTTACTACCTCATTCTCGTGGACTGCCGCGCCGGGCGTATGAGGAGCCAGGTCATGATACTTGGTCTGGCGCGAAAGCTCTGCCTGACAAGCGGTGCAGTAGGTGACTTCATCATAAGCACCCTTTACGGTGCAGGTAGAAGCGTGATCATTCTCAATCACGGGGTCGCCGGGAGTATGAGCGAGCTTCTTGATAGCCTTGGTAGTACGGGAAAGCTCCGCGTGGCAGGAGGTGCAGTATACGACCTCGTCATAAGAGCCTGCCGCCTTGCAGGTCGCAGGAACGACATTCTCACGAACTGCAGTGCCGGGAGTATGAGCAGCCAGCTCATGGTACTTGGTCTCGCGGGAGAGCTCCTCATGACAACCGGTGCAGTAGATAACTTCTTCATAGGAACCTGCGGTGGTGCAGGTAGAAGCGTGATCGTTCTCGATCACGGGGTCGCCGGGTGTATGGGTATGAGGAGGAGTGACGTTGCCGGGCAGGGCGGATACGGTATAATCCCATGTGGTTTCTATATTATTGTTATAGAACGCGTCAAATACCTGCTGCTTGGTCAGACCTAAGTCTGTGCCGATATCGTCGATCAGCTTCTGATCGGTCTTCGTGCCGGGCTCGACAACAAACTGATATGCGTTTTCATATTTGGTCTTGCCGGTGGTACTATCGACCACTGTCAAAAAGTCTGTGAAAAGAGATTCATCGGTGGTGCCTTCCGCAAGGCAGGTACCGACTACGTTACCGATGGAAGAAATCTGCTTAACAGGACCGACAACGGATGCGTCCATGCCATACCAGAAAGCGGCCAGTGTCTTTTTGGAGCTGTCTACAGGGTTCTCATACTCGGTGCCGTCACAGTACGCAATGTGACCGAGGCAATCGGTAGTGAAAAGCAGGTCGTAAGTCTGGTTTGTCCAGTTAGCGCCCTCGGTGCGGACAAAGATAATCTTGTACTGTACGCCCTCATTAAGAGTGATACCCAGCTTTGCAACAGGGTCGATCTCAAAAACGCCGCTCTGGTTCGCCGTAGCGGTACCGATCGCCTTCTTAGCACCCCATGCGAGACCGTTCTCGATGTCGCCGCCAAAGATATGGAACGCGACCTTATTCTTGGTGCCCATTTCCCAACCTGTACCGTCGGTATCGAAGTAGATCTTGTTGGAATCAAGTGTGACAGGGTCGGTTGTGATGGTTTCACGCGAAATCTCCTTACCGCATTCGGGATCGGAGCAGTATACAACGGAATCATAGGAACCGCCCGCCTTATAGGTAGCGGGGACAACGTTCTCCTGAACAGGCTCACCGGGGGTGTGGGTATGAGGAGTCGTTTTAGCGGGCAGGGTAGAATCGTCATAGCTCCATGAGCAACCCATCTCTTCTAACTTAGCAACAACAGCGTCCTCTTCCAGAACAGCCTTGACTTCGTCCTTGGACAGACCTAAGCCTGCGCCGATGTCATCGATCAGCTTCTGCTCGGACTTGTAGTTCGGAGAAGTCTCGCTGATCTCGCAAACATAACCATGCGCGTTCTGATAAGAGGTCTTATTCTGGAAATCCTTCCTTTCTTCTGTGAAGAATTCTTCCAAGAGAGTGACATCAGTCTTGCCCTGTTCAAGGCAGGAACCGACAACGTTGCCGATAGAGGTGATCGCTTTAACAGGACCGTTCTCGGTCGGATCGATCGCGTCGTCCCAGTAAGCGGTCAGCGCTTTCTTGGAGCTGTCTACGGGATTCTCGGTCATGGTACCGTCGCACTTAGCAACATGACCTAAACAGTCGGTGGTGAAGAACAGATCATAGGTCTGCTCTTTCCAGTTTGAGCCGTCAACACGAACGAAGATCAACTTGTACTGTACGCCGTCATTAAGGGTACCCAGCTTAGCACCGGGATCAAACTCCCAGATACCGGTCTCACCGGCGGTAGCGGCACCGATCGCCTTTTTGCCGCCCCAAGCGATGGGCTTGGTCGGGTTTTCCGGGGTGTCCAGATCGCCGCCGGCAAAATAGAACGCGACCTTGCCCTTGGTTCCCATCAAGGAAGACCAAGTGTTACCGCTTGCGTCCACCGCGCCCTCTATATCAAAATAGATCTTGGTAGCCTCGGGAGTGAAGCCCGCGGTAGTAGCCGCAGAGGAAGTCACAACGCCGACTGCCATCACGGATACGACCATCATCACTGCCAAAAGCAGTGATAACATTTTCTTGAACATGTTAATCTCCTCCTAAAAAGAATTTTGTGCAGGTGTGCGTATCATACGGCTTTCAAGGATCGCCTATCCGATCCTTCGGTCGATCCTCTTCAAGGGTATGATATTAATAATATCATTTTAGCATAGATTCTTTTCAACTTCAACGGATTATCTGATTTTTAAGTATAGAGATTTTCGGCTCAGTTTTGTATATTATGACAAAAGAGTTACAGAATTCAGCCGGGATCGCCGCAGCCCTTGCAACCCTCCGGCACTTGACATGCGTGTCCGTGTCACCTCTCCTTAAGATGGATTCTGTCACCAAATCATAGATATGGACAGTATCTCACCTTGGAAAAGGAAGGCTTGGGACGTCACAATGACCTATCAAGATTGATAACAAAACACTCCCCCTGCAAAAGCAGAGGGAGCGAATCATCATTCCGTATGATTTGAGTTATATGCTGTCAGACTCAGTGGGGAGTAGACGAAAGGATCGGCTGATTGATGGCGTATTTGACGCTGATACCGACCAGGAAGCGCTGGATCAGGGTCGCATCAAAGATAGTCATCTTACCGTCGCCGTCAACATCACCGCGTTTGATCATGTCGGCAGTAGCTGTGATAATACCGGCATCTGCACGCTGGATCAAAACAGCATCGGTAGAGTTAACAGAACCGTCGCCGTTAACATCGCCGAGGAGCACGGGAGCTTCTGTAGGCTTGGGCGGATCAGTCGGAGCCTGAGTGGGCGCTTGTGTAGGAGCCTGAGTGGGCTTGGGCGGATCGGTGGGCGCCTCGGTAGGAACGATCTTCGGGATCACGATCTGATCCCAGGTCAGTTCCATCTCGGCATTAGCGTTGTTGAAATACTTGCCGCACGAGGTGCAGTAGAAATAGGACTTCCAGCCGTCAGCGGTCTCGGTAGCCTTTTTACCGGGCTTGAACTTGAGCGTATGCTGATGGTCGAGCTTGGGGATCACCAAATCAGCCGCGGTGACCTCGACGGTACCGGCAGCGTCGGAGAAGAGCTTGCTGCAATCATCGCACTTATAATGCGCCTTGACGCCGGCAGCCTGTTCGGTAGCCGCGACAACGGGAACATAGGTCAGGTTGTGAGCGGTCTTTTCAATGGTCTTATGGGTACGGGAGATCTCCTCGTGGCAATCGAGGCAGTATACAACCTCATCGTAGGAGCCTTCCGCGGTGCAGGTAGCAGCCTTAACATTCTCCGCGACTGCGGCGGCAGGGTTATGGACATGGGTAGTAGGAGCAGGCTGGGTGGGCTTGGGAGCCTCAGTGGGCTTGGGAGCCTCGGTGGGATCGTCAACAGGGGGCTGATAGCCTACGTGTACGCCGTCCTTGAAGTGGTCGGGGTTCATACACATATCAGCTACGTTATCGGACCAGCCGGGAGTACCGTCGGGATAGTCGGAATCTTCGCCGACGCCCTCTTTATACTCTTTGCCGTAGCAGCCGTTACCGTAGTAAACATACCAATCGGCGCCGCATTCCTGCTTATGGGAGAAGGGGTTGACGGAGAAACGGTCGGGATTGATAACATAGATACAATTATTAAAGCACCACGGATCGGGAGAACCGTATTCCAAAGAATCATAGTCGCCGACGAACGCGCCTTCGATGTTGGTGTCGATGGTCTGAGCCGCCTGATAGTAGATCGGCTTGGAAGAATCGGTGCCGCCGTCAACGCCGTTGTTAAAGATCGCAACTGCGACAGAAGCAGATGTATCGTCGATATCGTAAGGGATGTCGGCGTAGTAGATACCCTGATCATAGTCCGCGATCTCCATGCGATAACCTACCCAATAACCTTCCTTATCGGCAGGTCCGCCCCACCAGTATATGCCGGCATAGTGCTTGCCGTCGAGGATGTTATAGTCGTTATACCATGAGGGGGACTTGTCACCCTTGTGGAGTACGAGATCATCGTGTTCTTCTTCGACGACCTCGCTCGTATCAGGGTCGATCACAGCGGGAACGTGTACATAGACGTCGTCCGTCGCTGCAGGACCGTTCTTGCCGTTCGGCATCATGAAATAGACGCGCTGCGTCGGGAGGGAACCGGGCTCCATCTCGTTTTCTGCCTCATACGCCGCGATACCCTCGCTGACAGACTGGACAACGGGAACACCGTCTTCTACGTCAGACACGGATACAGCATTGAAGGACACAGCCAGCGCAGCAGTAAGCAATGCCGCTACCAATAATAAACTGATTACCTTTTTCATTATTAATCCTCCTAAGCATTTATTATGCTATTATGCATCTTCATCTTATCACATAATCGTCAGGGATTCAATATTTTTTTGTAAATTGCGGTAAAATATTTTTGTTTGTGGATTGGTTTCCGTCAGGTTGCACAAATAGTGCGTTGATTTTTTGGTAACGTTATTTGTAAGCCAATAGCAAAGGAAGTGTATCGATCTTTTGGTATAGGTAATCTTTCGGACAAGTCAGCACCTCATCCGACCTTTTCGGCTCTTTGGGAGTCGAAAAGCTCACCTTCTCCCCGAGGAGGAAATGCTTTTTTACTGAGATTGAAAAGTGACAAACGGAATCTTGCGGTTATGATATGATCTGGTTACGTATGATTTGCTCCGCACTTCATTCGAAACTCTGACGAAAAAGGTTTTGACAGCACCTCAAAGCCTGCCTGCTGCCCCCCCGGCGCGCTCTGTGGTATTTTCCACTGATAGCATATCAACTGTTTTATTCAGAGTTTCGTATAAAAGGTATATATCGGATCAGTTTCGGGAGGAGCGCCCCACCATCATCATCAATGCAGGAATACAAACCCTCGCAATAATGGTAAAAAAGCTCCCCCTGCCTAAGCAAGGGGAGCAAAAGCTGTTGAATTGTTACTCAGAATAATATCGGATTAATTTTCAACTACGGGTTCGCCGATGTTGTACTTGTTCGTACCGATACCTGCGAGATAGCGCTGGATCAGGGTTGCATCCAGGATGGTAACCTGACCGTCGCCGTCTACGTCAGCAGCAACAACATCGAAGCTGTCAACAACATTCATCTGAGCGTCATAACGCTGGATCATGGTAGCGTCAGTAGCGGTAACCTTGCCGTCGCCGTCAGCGTCGCCGATGATGTAGCTGGGCTCTTCGGTCGGTGTCCATTCAACCGTCATCTTTGCACCGGTCTTGGTGTTGTAGTCGAATTCGCTCAGGTCAAGGGTGATGTCGATTCTGGTGCCTGCGGTCAGACCTGTGATTTTGAGGTTCGTGGAACCGTTGTAGATCGCGTCGGTAGTTACGCCGTTTGCGATAACGCCGTTGTCGCCGAGACCGAAGTTGTCAGTCCAAGCGCCGTTGATCGCGAACTTGAACTCGATGTCGGTGGGATCATACTCGCCGAGTGTATAGTCAGCAATGTAAACGCCCTCAGAAACCATGGACATCTGGTTTTCTTCAGCAGCGGGATTCCAGTTGATCTTGTTCAGCCAGTTGTCGCCGTCCGGAGAGCCGTTACCTACTACGGTGACGGACTGAACATCCAGCTCTGAAATAGGAGCAACGTTGTCGCCCTCTACCCATGTCTTGACGCCGTCACAGTATACGGTAAAGGTACCTGCCTCGGTCACATTGAAGGTGACGTTGTTGCCGGTCTCGTCGCCGATCCACTCAGCGCCGTTCTTGACAGCCTTGAGCTGTACAGCAGTCTTAGCGGCATCAACAGTGTATTCCTTATACCATACGTCGTTAGCGAAGGTCATGGTGTTGTTGGTGTCGTTGCCATTCCAAGAGGTACCGAAGATTGTGGTATCGTTACCTGCTACGATGTAAGTATCAGCAGGAGTGGGAGCTTCTGTGGGAGTCGGAGCCTCGGTGGGAACAGGAGCCTCGGTCGGAGCCTCGGTGGGAACAGGAGCGTCTGTCGGAGCCTCAGTGGGAACAGGAGCCTCGGTCGGGGTCACAACCTCTGTGGGAGGTACATACTCGCCGGTCTTGACGAACTTGTACATATAGCCGCCTACTTGCGCGCCGTGAGCTGCGGGGTTACCCTCGGGATCGGACTCGGTATAAACCTTGATCCAACCATCATTGGGATCGCCGTCGCCGTTGGGACGGAAGTAGATGGTGTAGATGCCGTCCTCAGCAACGGTACGGTTGTTCTCTACGCCGTCGGGGTAGTAATAAGAAACGGAGGTGCCTCTCTTGGAGGACTTAACGACCTTGAAGTTGTCGCCGATGATCTCGGGACCTGCAGGATCGGAATTCTTGATGGGGTTGCCGAACTGATCAACGCCGAGCTCAGCCTTGGTCAGAGCGATGTTATCGATCTTGTACAGACCTTCTTCTACCATTGTCATCTCGAGAGCGGGATCAAGGCTCCAGTTCTGGTTCATGGAAGCGATGGTACCGTAGAGATAGTAGGTGTTGGGCTTGAGCTCGGGAGCGGGCTCGGTGGGAGCAGTGGTGGGAGCCTCAGTCGGAACAGGAGCCTCGGTGGGAGCCTCAGTCGGAGCCTCGGTGGGCTCTGCGGGAGCAGTCCAGGTAACCAGCATATCAGCGCCGGTCTTGGTCTTGAAATCAAAGTTAGACAGGTCGATGCGGATCTTGATGGTGGTGCCTGCGGTCAGACCGGTGATCTTGAGGTTGGTGGAACCGTTGTAGACAGCCTCTGCGACAACGTCGTTCGCAATAACGCCGCCGTCAGCCAGACCGAAGTTGTGGGTCCAAGCGTCGTTGATCGCGAACTTGAACTCGATATCGGAGGGATCATACTCGCCGAGGGTGTACTCAGCCTCGTAGACAGCATCCCATGTATTGGTCATGTGGTTCGCTTCGGCAGCCGGATCCCAGCTGATGTTGTTCAGCCAGCCGCTGCCGTCCTCGGCACCGTTACCTACCAAGGTGACGGACTCGATATCCAGCTTCTCATTGAAAGAAACGATATCGCCTTCTACCCATGCCTTTTCGCCGTCGCAGCATACGGTGAAGGTGCCTGCGCCGGTGAGGTCAAAGGTGACGTTGTTGCCGGTCTCGTCGCCGATCCAGGTTGTGCCGTTCTTGACAACCTTGAGCTGGACGTCCTTCATCGCGTCTGTGACGGTGTAAGACTTAGCGAACATACCGCCGGCCTCTTCCATGGTGTTGTTAGCGTTGTTGCCATCCCAAGAGGTACCGAAGATATCGGTAGCGTTACCTGCTACGATATAGGTATCGGCAGGAGTGGGAGCCTCGGTCGGAGCCTCGGTCGGGACAGGAGCGTCAGTGGGAGCCTCGGTGGGAACAGGAGCGTCGGTCGGAGCCTCGGTGGGAACAGGAGCGTCGGTCGGAGCCTCTGTGGGAGCCTCGGTCGGCTCATCGGGATCCTCGTGATAGCCTACGTGCTCGCCCGCCTCGTTAAAGTGGTCGGGATTCAGGCAGCAATCCTCAACACTGGTGAACTCGTCAGCGTCGGTTCTGTAGCCGCCATAGCAGCCGTTGCCATAGTAGAAGTACCAGTTACCGCCGCAGGTCTGCTTGCCGGAGAAGGCATTGATGTCAACCTGATTGGGGTCGATAACGTAGATACAACCATCGAAGTCAAACTCGTTGTAGGTGTCGCCCCAGAGGGTGTCATAATCGCCCTCGTAAGCGCCTTCCATGTTGTTATCGATGGACTGAGCAGCCTTATAGTAGATCGGGAGGCTGGAATCGGTACCGCCGTCAACACCGTTGTTGAAGATAGCGGAGGTCAGCTCACCGTCGCCGGGGATCTCTGCATAGTAAACGCAGTTGTCAACGTCGTCGATCTCCATCTTGTAGCCGGGCCATGCAGCGGGAGAAGCGGGAGCATCCCACCAATAGATACCTGCATAGTGGTTGCCGTCTGCGCCTTCGTTGAATTCGTTGAACCAGGACGGAGCCTTGCCGCCTGCCTTGATCACGAGTTCATCATACGCCGGCGTGATAACGTCACCCGTATCGGGATCGAGGACATCGGGATGATGAACATAAACGTCATCATTGGCTACGTCGCCGTTTTTGCCGTTAGGCATCATGAAGTAAACTTTTGCGAGTGAGCCCTCATATGCTTCATCTTCCAACGCAGCTTCAATCGTAGGTGCGTCAGGATCTACGACATTGTAAGCGTTGAACGCTACGACAGTCGTGGATAAGACTAACATGAGAGCTAAAATTACGCTAATAAACTTTCTCATAATTTCCTCCTTATAATAATTTTATTGCGTAGCTTAATCATAGCACAAAATTTTAGATTATTCAATAATTATTTTTGCAATTGGAAAGATTTTTACTTGGTTTTCTCCATTTTTGGCAAAGCGCCGAAAGCCTTGGTTATATCGCCTAAAATCATTGTGCTTCTGTTGGTCAAAATCACGGAAAATGTGGCCAGTTCAGCAAAATCATGCCTTTTTTCTTGGTGCGTTTTGCACGAACAGAGGATGAATCATATCTGCAGATCGAGCATATTTTTACGTTTGTTGAGAACAAACGACGCTGTGCAACATCAAAAAACGCTTCTTTATCATCATGGGAGTTATAAAAACAAATCAGAGATTTGGCGACTAAAATAATCCCCCTGCGTCAACAGGGGGATCGATGGTGGAATTACTGACCGCCTTCACCGCCGGAGGCAGGCGCTTCCTGCGCAGGCGCTTCCTGAACAGGCGCTTCCTGTGCATCCTGGGCAGGCGCTTCCTCTCCGCCGCCGGAGTTGTCATCGCCGCCGGAATCTCCACCGCCGCTGTTATCGGAGCCGCCGCCGGAGTTACCGGATGAGCCCGATGACGGAGCAGAGGTATAGTAAGTGGAGGAGGGCAGGTCGTCGGAATCGACCTCGCTGCCATTCTTTAAATAGGTACGGGTAGTCGTAACCTTGTACCCGTTGCTGAAGTAGGACGGATCAGAGGTGTGGATCTCGACGTCGTCGAACTTGGGGTTCTCCAGACCGTAGATCTCACAGTTGAGCTGTGTGCCGTCCATCCAGCACTTCATAAATAGCTGGTATTTGAAGGGATTGTTGACCTTGAGGTCGATGTTGCCGTAATCAACGGTCGCGTCACGTCCCGCGTCAACGTATACCGATTTATAATAGTGGCACTCGCGCTCCACGACACTCATACCGCAGAGGATAGCGGCGTTGTAGATGGTGGTGGAGGACTGGCAGATACCGCCGCCGACACCTGTCTCGCTGCGACCCTCGACGATAACACCGGCAGGCTTGTAGCCGTTGGACTCAAGATTGGAGTTGCCGGTATGGTCATTGAACGACCATGTCTCGCCTGGCTCGATAATGGAGCCGTTGCATGCCGCAAGAGAAACACGCATGTTCTCGTTACCGTTGGAGTTGTTGGTCGAGGTGGTGGAGAACTCAGAGAGCTTGGTGATATTCTTCTTGAGATAATCCGCTGTATACTCGGGATCGACCTCCTTGACGGTCGCATCGACCGTACCGGCGATATTGCCTTTCTTGATGAAGGTGGAAAGCGCGTTGAGGCTGGTGGCCTCGTCCAGCGTTTTGCCCTTGGAATCAGCAGCGATGGTGAACATCGACTCCGCGTCGGGATCAAATTCAGTCACCTTGGCGTCCTTGGGGTCCTGCTTGACGTCGGCAGCGATCTTGGTGATCAAATCCTTGCAGGTGGAGTCATCGACCGTCATCTTGATCTCATAGTTCTTGTCCTCGGTCTTGATGCCCTTTTCCTCGGAATAAGCCTTAGCCTCGTTCAAAACCGCCTCGGTATCGAAGGAGTATTTGAAATCATCCTTGGTATAGTTATAGGTCTTGTCCCCTGCCTTGACGTCGACCTTGATGCCTGCCGCGAGGTCGTTCTCGACGGTCTTCATCAGGGTCTTTGCCTCTTCCATGGTCAGATCCTTGAGAGATTTTCCGTTGACATAGACGTTATCGGAAAAGGTACTCTGGGGACCGGTGCCCGAGCCGGAGAACATATACAGGACAAATGCGCCGATCGCCGCGACCAGAATGATACCGACGATGCACAAGGTCACGATCAGGGCAGTTTTCTTCTTCTTTTTCTTCTTTTTAGGCATAGGTGCGTCACCATCATAGTCATCATAAGATGAACGGGGGTTCTTTGCGGATGGAGCCTGATAGGGCTGTCCGGGCTGTCCGTCATCCACAACGATGAAGTCATCGTTCAGATTGCGCGACACAGCCGCCTGTCGGGTGTTGGCGTCGGCACCGATCGGCGCCTGTGACGGAGCGGGAGAGCCGCCTCTGCGGCTACGTGCTTCTGCCAGAATGGAATCCAATTCCATGGTATTGGAATTCTTGTCCGCCATAACAACCACTTCCTTTATTTAAAATCAATCAACGGGTAACCATCACTTACAGATCATAATACCCATATCTACCCAGTATAGATAAGTGTATCATACAACAGAAAAAAAGGATTAATAATCTGTTAAAGAATTAAAAAAATTAAATTTCTGCGGCGACTTTTTCTCCACACCATCTCTTTTTACGGAAAGCAGAGGCTGTTACTCCTGTAATTCGTCAAATTGAACGTTGCGCTCTTTCGCAATTTGCGTTATAATACCGATGATAGTTTTATGAAAGAAAGGCGATCACATGAATATACTGATACTGTCCGCATCGACCGGGGGCGGTCACAACCGCGCCGCTAACGCGTTGAAGGGATATGTGGAGGAGAATCAACCCAAAACTAATGTCGAGATCATTGATACGCTCGAGGAGTGCTCTCCCGCGCTGAATTTTACCGTTGTCAAGGGATATAAGGCGCTGGTCACCCTGACGCCCTCGCTGTTCGGCGCAATGTACAAAACCTCCGACAAAAAATCCGCCCTGTCCGATACGGTCAACGTCATCTATCAGCAATGCGCCAAACGACTGAAAGGCAAGCTCGACGAACTTAAGCCCGACGTCATCATCAGTTGTCATCCGTTTGCGGGCGCGATCGTGGGCTATATGAATCAGGAGGGTGAGATCAATATACCGCTGATCTCTATCGTCACGGACTTCCTCCCCCACCGTACCTATATCTCGGGCGGTATCGATGCGTATATCACCGCCTCTTCACAGGCAAAGGATATCCTCGCGAAGGATTACGGGATCGACCGCGACAGGATCTATGATTACGGTCATCCGGTGTTTGACCGCTTTTATGAGGGCAACGGCAGAAGCCGCGCAGAGGTGCTCGATGAGCTGGGCTTCAACAAAAACAAGCTCACCGTGCTGATCATGGCAGGCAGCTTCGGCGTGACGGATATTCTCGAGATCTATGAAAATCTGCTGAAAATCGACGTCGACTACCAGATCATCGTCATCACCGGCCGCAACAAAAAGCTGTATGACGCGTTTGATGACCTGCTCCACGATCAACAGGAGATCGTCACCGATGAGGAACCCGAGCTGATCAAGCACCTGGGCGAGGAAAGCATCCTGCGCTATATGTATGAGCAGACAGAAAGCGTTATGGGACATCTGACCAGCATCTTTCGTCACGCGCCGGAAAAGCGTAAGCCTACCAAGCTGTTCTACTTCATCGATAACGTTGACGACTATATGCACGCGAGTGACCTGATCGTCACCAAGCCCGGCGGTCTGACCACCTCCGAGAGTATTGCCTGCGCACTGCCGATGGTCGTGTTCAAGGCGTATCCCGGTCAGGAGGAACAGAACGCGGCGCTGTTGGTGGAGAACAACATCGGCGTAATCCTGGAGGACAGCAGCAAAGCAGCCGAGACGGTAGGAAAGCTGCTCAAAAACAGAAAGAAGCTCAAATCCATGCGTGAGAGCTGCCGCAACTATGTGCGCAAGAACTCCTGTCAGAACATTATCGAGCTGGCAGAGCAGCTGGCAGAGGAGAACAAGAAGTAATTGGATCTCAAGGACAGGGTGGGATTCTTGTCCCTTCCTGCAATCACAATCAGCAGACCGCATCCCCCGTTTTTGGGGGATGTTTCTTTGTGCGGACGACTTCCTGCATAAATATTCCGATTTTGAAATTTTTGATGAACTTTTCGTTAATACTATTTACTTCGACCCCTTTTGTAGCTATAATGTAAGCTATAATAATAGGCGATTATATAATGGTATAAAACAAATAATATAGATAATCATATCCTCTCACCTATCAAAGGAGAATACTATGCTGCAAATCGAAGGCATACGAAAAATCTATAAAACAGGGAATCTGGTGCAGGAAGCGCTCAAGGGCGTTTCCCTGAGCCTGCGCGATAACGAATTTGTCGCCATCCTCGGACAGAGCGGCTCCGGTAAGACGACCATGCTGAATATCATCGGCGGTCTTGACCGCTATGACGAGGGCGATCTGATCATCAACGGCGTCAGCACCAAGCGTTATACCGACCGCGACTGGGACTCTTATCGCAACCATAGCGTCGGCTTCGTTTTTCAGAGCTATAATCTCATCCCCCACCAGACGGTGCTCAATAATGTTGAGCTGGCGCTGACCATCAGCGGCATCAGCGCGAGTGAGCGCACCCGTCGCGCAACAGAAGCGCTCAGGGAGGTCGGGCTGGAGGAACATATCCACAAGAAGCCCTCTCAGCTATCGGGCGGTCAGATGCAGCGCGTCGCGATCGCGCGCGCACTGGTCAACGATCCCGACATCCTGCTCGCCGATGAACCTACGGGCGCACTGGACAGCGACACCAGCATCCAGGTCATGGATCTGCTGAAAAAGGTCGCCGAGGACAGGCTGGTCGTGATGGTCACCCACAATCCCGATCTTGCCGAACGATACGCGACGCGCATCGTCACACTTAAGGACGGCGAGATCACCTCTGACTCCGATCCCTATACGCCGGAAAAGGGCGACGCGGTTCATAAAAATCTCGGTAAATCCTCCATGTCACTGCTGACCTCACTGCAATTATCCTTCAATAACCTGTGGACGAAGAAGGCGCGCACGATCTTAGTGGCGTTTGCCGGCTCCATCGGCATCATCGGCATTGCGATGATCCTCGCGATGTCCAACGGCGCAAATGAATATATCCGCAGTGTGGAGGAGGATAGCCTGCAGGATTATCCGCTGCAGATCACCGATACCAGCTTCAACCTGACCTCGTTATATTCCGACGCGAGTGTTATGTCCAGCAATGCTTCCGCCTCGACCGAGGACGAGAAGTCCGTTGAAGAATGGCGCACGATCACCAATATGTTCTCGGGCATGAATAAAAATGACCTGAAATCGCTCAAGGCGTACTTTGAGAGTGATGAGTGCGATATCGACAACCACGTTCAGTCGATCGAATATGACTACAACATTATCCCGCGCATCTATAAGGAGAATGACACGGGCGACTATCGTCAGGTCAACCCCGATACCAGCTTCTCCGCATTAGGCTTCTCCGGCACGGAGGGCAGCTCAAACGGACTGTTGTCCACCTTCACCAGCACCGACAGCTTTTTCCCGATGTCTGAGGACGAGGAGCTGTTCCGATCGGGTTTTGACCTGAAAGCAGGTAAGTGGCCCGAAAACTACAACGAATGTGTGCTGGCGCTGTCCACCAACGGCAGGGTCTCCGATATGGCATTGTACGCGATGGGGCTTAAGGATCCCAAGGAGCTCGAGGATATGGTCGCCAAATTCAGCGAAGGAAAGGCTGTTGACGACATCTCCGAGCCGGGACACTACACCTATGATGATTTTCTCGGGATCGAGTTCCGCATGGTTCCGGTCACGGATTTTTATACCTACGACAAAAGCTACAAGGTTTGGACAGATCACAGCTCTGACAAGAGCTTTGTCAAGAAAACGGTAGCCGATAAGGGTGAAAAGTTGAAGATCGTCGGTGTGATCCGACCCAACGGCAACAACTCCTCTCCCAGGATCAATATCGGCATCGGCTATCACTCGTCCCTGACCAAGCATATTATCGACCTCGCAAAGGACTCGCAGATCGTCAAGGATCAGCTGAATAATCCCGATACGGATGTGTTTACAGGCAAGGATTTTGACGATGATTCCCGTGACAGCAACATGGATTTCAGCTCCCTGTTCTCTGTCGACAAGGACGCGATCGACAAGGCGTTCGGCATGGGCGATGCGGCCGGCTTCGATCTGTCCGGCATGGATCTGAGCGGTCTTGACTTCTCAGACATCGATATGAGCTCCGCGGTATCACCGAGCGACTTTGGTTCCATGATGCCTGAGTTGAGCGAATCGGAGATCGAGGAGCTGCTCGGCAGCGTCAACTTCAAGATGACCTCCGATACGATGAGGTCGCTGTTCGAAAAACTGCTCAGTGGTTACCAGAAATATACGGCGTCAGATCCGCGGGCGGATCTCTCCAAGCTGCCGTCCTCACTGCGCCAATTCCTCACCTCCGACGAAGGTAAAAAACTGCTGCAAACGATCATCAACGACTATCTCAATAAGCACAGCGACGACGCAATCAAGGAGGAGGATATCTCCGCTATCGCCGAAAACCTGATCGCGGGATATCCGCAGTGGCTCGCAAAACACAACTATCAGCTTGACGATTATACCCATATCGCCGAGTATATGCAGTCCGACGACGCAAAGCAGATCCTTACGGACGGCGCGGAAGGGCTGCGCAAAAAGGTGGAGTCGCTCGCCCCGACCGACGAGGAGCTCAACGGCATGGCGTCACAGATTGTCAGCGGTTACGAGAGCTACGCCGACAGCCACAAGCTGCCGTCGGCATCCTACCTGCTGACCTCGTTCTCCCAATATCTTGCGACCGACGAGGCATCCTCCCTGATCAAAAACGCCGTATCCGACGCGATCGATACCTCATCGATCGAAAAAAGCATCTCCAAATACTCCGACGTCATATCGGAACAGCTCGGCTCCGTGATAACGAGGATCATGTCCGCGATGTCGAGTCAGATCACCGCTGCACTGCAATCGAGCATGAGCGCGCTGAGTTCGGGAATCTCGGATAATTTGCTCAGCGCTTTCGACTTCAACACCGACTCGCTGGCGAATCTCTTCAAGACCGAGATGACAGCCGAGGAGCTGAAGGATCTGATGGTATCGCTGATGTCCAACGCCAAAAGCTCGCTGGACGGCAACCTCAGAAAGCTGGGCTATGCCGACCTCGACAATCCGTCCACCATCACCATCTATCCCAAGGATTTTGACAGCAAACAGCACATCAAGGACCTGATCAGCGACTACAATGACCGCATGACAGCTGCAGGCGACGATGACAAGGTGATCGAATACACCGACATCGTTGACGCGCTGATGGGTTCGATCACAATGATCGTCAACGCTATCAGCTATATCCTGATCGCGTTTGTCGCTGTATCACTGGTCGTATCGTCGATCATGATCGGCGTCATCACCTATATCAGCGTACTCGAGCGCAAAAAGGAAATCGGTATCCTCAGAGCGATCGGCGCATCCAAGCGCAATATCTCTCAGGTATTCAACGCCGAGACCTTCATCATCGGCGCTTTGGCAGGTGTGATCGGCGTGGGCGTCACGGCGCTGTTGATCATTCCGGCGAACGCGATCCTGCATTCGCTGACCAAGCAGCAAAACATGAGCGCGATCCTGCCGCCCACCGCCGCGGTCATCCTCATCCTGCTGAGCATCGTACTCACGCTCATCGGCGGCATCATCCCCTCGCGCAAGGCGGCCAAGAGCGATCCTGTTGCGGCGCTGCGCTCAGATTAAAGCGTATTCGGGAGTTCTCTCCCGAAACCATACACAAATACGGCACGAACAACCGAACGGAGGCATATTATGATTCGCGTCATTGATAAAGAGGTTCTATCGTCCGACAAAAAACATCAGCTAAAGGGCAAGGTCTATCTGCCAGAGGGAAAAGCGAAAGGCTTGTTCCACGTGGTTCACGGCATGACCGAATATATCGGCCGCTATGACGGCTTCATGCGGAAAATGGCGGAATCCGGCTTTATCACCTTTGGATACGACCATATCGGTCACGGCAAGACCGCATCCAAAAAGGAGCTGGGCTATTTTGCGGATAACGACGGCTGGAAGTTGCTCGTAGACGATGTTTTCATCTACGGAAGTGAGGTCAAAAATGAGATGGGCAGAGAACTGCCCTTTGTCCTCATGGGGCACAGCATGGGCTCGTTCATCGTCCGGTTGGCTGCCGCGAAGTACAACCATTACGACAAGCTGATCGTCATGGGTACGGGCGGACCCAATCCGGCGTCAGGCGCCGGCATCGCGCTCGCTGGGATCTTGAAGAAGCTCAAGGGTCCCCGTGGGTACTCCAAGCTGATCTACACCATGGCGTTCGGCAGCTACAACAAGGGTTTTGAGCATGAAAACGACAAATACGCGTGGCTTTCCGTAGACAGAGCGAACCGCGACCGCTATCGCAAGGATCCGCTGTGTACCTTTTTGTTCACGGTATCCGCGATGCAGGATCTGGTAAAGCTGAACAAGTTCAGCAATGATCAGGGCTGGTTTGAAAAGATCAACAAGAAAACACCCATCCTCCTGCTCTCCGGCAGTGATGATCCTGTCGGCGAACACGGCAAGGGCGTCAAAAAGGTCTATGAGCTCCTCAAGGAGAAAGGCGCCGACGTCCGCGTCAAGCTCTATGAGGGCTATCGTCACGAGATCCTCCAGGATTTTTGCAAGGATGACGTCACCAAGGACATCCTTGCCTTTGTCGGATCGTAAAAGTTCGACAACCTTGATTTACACTGCAATTAATTAATCGGGAGGAGCTTGCTCCTCCCTTGCATCACAAAAATGCGCCCGACCGTTTTGGTCGGGCGCTGTTTATTACGTTTCTATTTCAATCATCATACTGTCATTCATTAAAGCGTGTTACCGTTTATTACGTGATAATTGCGGACACTTTTTATCAATTACTTTTTCTCTTTGAGTACAACGGAGGTTCTCGCAGGAACCGAGAGCGTGGTGCCGGAGAGCTTCGCGGTCTCTTCGGAGGGCTTTTCAGCCGTGTCCGCGACGACCCATCCTCTCAGCTCGGGCTTTTCGATCGCGTCGATCTTCAGCTCCTTCGCCTCCTTGCCGCCATTATGGATGACCAGCACGCGGCTGTCACCGTTCCTGATCACCATGCCGGTGCAGTTGGGATCGTCAAAGTCCACGACGGTCTCAATACTGCCACGCGCGATATCGGGATTCTGCTGGCGGATCTTGATCAGTTTGCGGTAGGTGTTCAACAGGCTGTGATCCTGCTTTAACTGTTGTTCCACGCCGCCGAGCTCATTCTTCTGCACCGCGGGAGAGCCCTGGAACTTGATGTCGGGCAGATTGTCGTTGTCCCAGATCATGGCGGTGCGGTAGTTAGCGTCTCCGTTGGAGGAGGGTGCCTCGATGCCGATCTCCTCGCCGTAGTAGGTAAAGGTGTTGCCGGGCGCGAGCATGTACAATGCCGCCGCCATCTTGTAATCCTCTTCGTCGAGCATGTTGTACAGGCGCAGCATATCGTGGTTGGTCAGGAAGTTGGCGTTGATCGCCTTTTCATTATGCTTCTTGATATTATCGTCGAACTTCTTGAGCTTGGTCGCCATATCCGCCACCATACCGTGCGACGCAACGATGAACTCGCCGCCGTTGCCGGCAAATTTGAAATTGAACTGACTGTCGATGCCGCTGTCGTACATCTCATAGATGTCGCCGGACTCAGACCAGTTCTCGCCGACCATGTAGACGTCGGGGTTGTAGCCCTGCGCCATCTGATAGAACCACTTCATGAATTCAACGCCGTCGGTTTCCTTGTCTTCAAAGTGCTTGATCGCGTCAAGACGGAAACCGTCGACACCCTTGTCGAGCCAGAATTTGGTGACCTTGTCAAAATACTCACGGGTGCCCTGATAGCTCAGGTTCCAGTCGGGCATCGTGGTATCGAACTGTCCCTCATAGTAATAATCGGAACCCATGACGGAGCGATTATAGGTGCTGTCCTGTTTTTTTGACACATTATAATAGCGCGCGTAGCCGTCTTCTTTGCCCTCGCGCAGTTCTTCGCATGCCTTCACAAAGAACTCGTGGTCATTACCGCTGTGATTGAGCACCAGATCGATGATGACCTTGACACCGCGGTCATGACACGCGGTGATCAGCTTGTCAAAATCATCGAGCGTACCGAAATCAGGATCGATGTTGAAGTAGTCGCGCACATTATACTTATGATACGATTGTGAGGGCATCATCGGCGACAGCCAGATACCGTCCGCGCCGAGGTCGTCGCCGCCGTTGGGATCACCGTCGTTGATGTAATCGAGCTTGGAGAGCACACCGGGAAGATCACCGATCTGATCATTGTTTGAATCGCAGAAGGAGCCGATCCAGACCTGATAGTAATCACGGTATTTATCAGTCGACGCCTCCGCCTTATTATTGGCGACGGGATCGCCGGAATTGCCGCCGCATGCCGCGAACAGAGTGGCAATCAGGCATACCGTCAAAAGAAGGGATAATACTCTTTTCATATAATACCTCTGTTAAATACGTTGTGAAACGACCCATGGTCGTCCGCCGCTGTAGTGCTTTTCAGCATGTCAATTCATTGATCATGCAGACGAATGAAACGGTTCAAAAGACAAAGGGGGTATCGTCCTGATGGAAGGAACGTCCCTACACTCAATCCGAAAATCATAAAAGGGCGGAGTGAGAACCCCGCCCTTTGCAATATCAAAAATGATTAGCCCTTTACGCCGCCGGCGGTAACGCCCTCTACATAATATCTCTGCATGATAAGGAAGAGAATTGTGATCGGGACCGCAACTACGACGGAACCGGCGAGGAACATCTTGAACTGGGTAAGTGACTTACCGGCAGCCAGCATGTTCTGCAGACCGATCGCGACTGTATAATTATCGATCGCGGAGCCCATGATGATCTTAGCCAAAATGAAGTCCGTCCAAGGACCGATAAAGGATGTCAGTACGGTATAGACGATGATCGGCTTCGACATCGGAAGAATGATCTTCCAGAAGATTTGGTTCTTTGTCGCGCCGTCGATGGTCGCAGCCTCGTCCAGCGCTCTCGGAATCGTATCAAAGAAGCCTTTACTGATCTGATAGCCTAAGCCCGCACCTGCCGAGTAGCAGATAACCAGCGCTACCAGCGTCTGGGTCAGACCCATAGCCTTTAAGAGGTAATAGATAGCGATCATGGTCATGAAGCCGGGGAACATGCCCAGGATCATACCGATGTTGATCATCGGCTTTCTTGCCTTGAATCTCAGACGGCTGAAGGAATAGGAAACCATCAGTACAGCCAGCGTGGAGATAATGCAGCTGAAGATCGCTACGATAAAGGTGTTCAGGAACCATCTGGGGAAGTTGGTGCCGCCGCCGGTTACCGTGAACAGATCAATGTAGTTCTGGAATGAATAGGACTTGGGGATCAGGTAGTCAACCTGCGCCAGACCCTCAGCTCTGAAGGAATGGAGAACCAGGTAAACCAGCGGAGAGATCCAAATAAGTCCGAGACCGCCGAGAAGGACATAGACAAAGATATTGGAGATAACTCTGCGAATTTTATAACTCTTAATCATGAGAATTCCTCCTCGTTCTTAGCTGACTTCGTCA
Organism: uncultured Clostridia bacterium; assembly: GCA_946406145.1. Taxonomy (GTDB): domain Bacteria; phylum Bacillota; class Clostridia; order Oscillospirales; family Acutalibacteraceae; genus Ruminococcoides. The sequence continues at coordinate 42,732 of CAMJJL010000011.1, forward strand.
GGTTGAAGGTGAGCAAGGAAATCGTAGCGCAGACGATAAATACCAGAATACCGATCGCGGCAGCAAGGTTATAGTCGTGCTCATTCATTGTCAGCTTAAACAACCATGTGACAAGCAAGTCGGTGTGACCCGCTTTGTACAAGTCATTAGAATTCTGCAGATTTGACGTCAACAGATAGATAACGTTGAAGTTATTGATGTTGCCGACAAAGCTGGTGATGAGGTAAGGAGTGGTAACGAACAGCATGTAGGGCAGGGTGATGCTGAAGAAGGACTTCACAGGGCCCGCGCCGTCGATGGTCGCACTCTCATATAAGTCAGCCGGGATATTCATCAGAATACCGGATGTGATCAGGATGGTGTAAGGGATACCTACCCAGCAGTTAACAACGATAACCGTGATACGGGCTACCATCGGATCGCCGCCGAGGAAGTCGATGTGCTGCGGAATGACGTGCAGCACGTCACACAGGAGCGTGTTGATCGCACCGTCGTTAACATTCAGCATCTGGCTCATGAGCAGCAGGGATACGAACTGGGGAACCGCAACGGTAACAACGAACAGTGTTCTCCACAGCGCCTTGAGCTTGATGCCCTTCTTGTTGATCATCAGGGCGACGACCATACCTAAGATGTAGTTGAGTACGGTAGCGAATACAGCCCAGATCAGGGTCCATTCGGTCAGCTCGACGAAGGTAGCACCCATGGATGCCTTACCGGTCGTCTCAAAGACCTGTCTAAATGTATCAAATCCGACCCACGTGAACAGATGCGCCAGCTCGTTATGATCGCTGTCAAAGTTGGTGAACGCGATCAGGATCATGAAGATCAGCGGCAGGATGGTGAAGACGGAGATCGTCAGCGTCGGGAACGCCAGCAGCGTTACATGGAACTTGCTGTCGAGGAATTCCTTCATCTCTGCCAAGAATCCGATCGGCTTTTTGCCTTCGGCAACGGTCTGCTGTGCTTTGTAAGCGGACTTGGTGTTAGCAATATAAACGCAGAAGAAGATAACGGTGATGATGATGGTCATGACGCCGTAAAGGAGGATCAGCATGGAGTTATCCGGGGTGATGCCTCTGACACGGTGACCGTTCTCATCTACGGGACTGACAGTACCCAGAGTCGGGAATTTTGCGAGGTAGAACGCACCAAAGAAAACCATAAACAGGATGTACGCTACCTCGATGAGCAGGAACAGGAATCCCTTGACGACCTGTCCCTTGGAAGCGTTACCTACACCCATAATGAGGTAGGAACATTTGGTCGCCCAATCGCCCTTTGCAAATCTCGAGAAATAACCGGCAAAGCCTTTGCCGATACCGACGAAGATTTTCTTAAAGAAGTTTCCGATTGCAAGGAAGATCTTCTTCAAATTGCCGGGTAAAGCTTTGAAGAACTTTACGAAATTATAACCGAATTTCTGGAAGGGATTGAGCTGTACATAATCAATATATTTCATCAGTTCACTTCCCAGTTAAGTAATGATACCGCGCAGCGGTAGTATAATCGCTTTAAGCGATCTTTCAGCCAGGCGGCAGAGCGCCGCCTGACTGACAGAATTCAAATATCAGGATATTACATCCGACACCGCTGCTGCGGTGCATCGATTAATGACGATTATTCGTCCTTGATGTTGGTGATAGTCTTCTTGAATTCGGTAGTGATGCCGTCTCTGGTGATGTCCTTAGTCTTTACGAGGTAGTTACCGAGGGTACCCATCGGGGACCAGAAGGTATCAGCGATGTTGACCTGGGGCAGAGCGTGCTTCGCCTGCTCGAGGCAAGCCATGGAACCGAGGTTAGCCTTAACGGTCTCAGACTCAACAGCAACCTTGTTGGAGGGGCTCCAGGAGAGCTTCTCCGCACGGGACAGCTGGCACTTCTCGCCTGCGAGGAAGTTAGCCAGAGCGTGAGCGGAATACGGGAACTTGGACAGAGCGTTAACGCCGATGAGCTTGTAACCGCTCATGGAGATGATCTGAGTGTCAGTGCCCTTGATGTTGATGGTGGGGAGCTTAGCAGCGCCGTAATCGTCGCCGAGCTTCTCCTTGATGGTAGCAGCGTTCCAGGAACCGTCGATACCTGCAGCTACGGATCTGGGGTTCTGAGCCATACCGGAACCGATCTTATCAACGTTATCGGACTGGAAGATGTCGCTGTACTCATGGAACAGGTTTGCGAATGCCTCGAGAGAATCAACAACCTTCTCTTCGTCATAGTTGTTGAACTGCTGTACGCCGGTGTCGCTCAGGCCCTGGATCTCAAGACCGCCGGTGAACATGAACATGCAGGAATAGAAACCGTTACCGGCATCCATGCTGAACTTTCTGCCGGCCTTCTTGCAAGCTGCGAGAACGCCTTCAAAGGTCTTAGCATCTTCATCGGAAACAACGCTCTTGTCGTATACGAGATAGTAGCCGTTCTCACCGGTCTCGGGGTAAGCAAGGAGCTCATCCTTCAAGGTAGCGGCTTCGATGGAGGACTCGGAATCGCGGCCCTTAACCTCGGTAACATAGTCGCTCGGAACGGGATCGAGAACCTTGGACTTATCCAGACGGTTCATCTGGTCGCAGGCAAAGCTGAATACATCGCCGGCAACTTCCGGGTCGTTCAGGATCTGAGCAGCTACGTCGCCCTCTTCCTGAGGCTTAACATCGATGGTGATGTTCTTGTCGGAATGTTCACTCTTGAACTCTTCGCATAACTGCTGAGTCAGTTCAACAGCAGCTTCGGGAGCCCATACCAGCAGTGTGACATTGTCTTCACCCTGGAAAACGTCGCCTTTTGCGGCGCCGCCGTTGCTGCCGCCGTTGTTGTTGCCGCCGCAGGCAGCGAGTACGGATGCCAGCATCATAACTGCCAGCAACAGAGCAATGATTTTTTTCATGTTTGTTTTCCTTCTTTCTTTCCAAAAATATTTT
>CAMJJL010000012.1 GCA_946406145.1 uncultured Clostridia bacterium
CCTACTTGCGTGCCCCCTCGTCAGAGGGGGCTGGAAAGGTTTTTCTACAGCCTGACAGCGCCTCCACGCGGAGGCGCTGATTTTTTATGCTTGTTTAATTGGATGCGCGTTTTGCCTTGACGGTGATCTTGTCATCGGGCTTGTGATCGTCGAGGACGTCGTAGATGTCCTGGAAGGAGGTGATCGTCTTGCCGTCCAGCTCGGTGATGATATCGCCCTCTTTGAGCTTGGTGCCTGCGAGGGAGCCTTTTTCATCGATCTTGCTGACGACAACGCCTGCAGGCGCGCCGGCGATCTCTCCTGCGGAGATCTCCTTGCCGGAAAAGCCGATACGGGTGCGACCCTTGACATAGCCGTAGTGCATCAGATCGCCCACGATCTGTTCCACGGTCGCGGAGGGGATGGAGAAGGTCATGCTCTCAAAGTTCTCGGCAACCGCCTTGGCGGTGGTGATGCCGATTACCTGTCCGTAGATATTGCACAGAGGACCGCCCGAGCTGCCGGGGCTGATCGCGGCGTCACTCTGGATATAACGTACGTTTTTGTTGACGGCAAGCTCACGGTCAACAGCGGAGATCACGCCCTTTGTCAGGGTGTTCTGGAACTTCTCGCCGCCGGGGGAGCCGACCGCGATCACATCGTCACCGATCTTGATCTTCTCGGAATCGCCGAAGGTGACCGCTTTGAGATCCTTTGCGTCGATCTTGAGCACCGCGAGGTCGGTCCAGCTGTCATAACCGACGATCTTCGCCTGATGCTTGTCGCCGTTGTTCATCACGATGTTGACGGCATAGACGCGGCTGTTGCCGATGACATGCGCGTTGGTGATCAGATAGCCGTCGGAGGAGATGATCACACCCGAGCCCTGCGCAACGATGTCGGAGGAGTTATCGGTGATCTTTTCCTTGTAGCATACCACGGTCACCACGCTCTCGAGGACGGAGTCATAGGCGGTCTGTGTGGTGTACTTGTCGCTATCCATATCCTTGGGGAGCTCCTCGAGTTGAATGTTCTTTGCGTTCTCATCGGGCTTGCCGACGGAATCGGGATTGTCATCATCACGCTTCTGGGTTTCGCCGTTGTCGGCGATCAGGGTGATGGTGTCCTCTACATCGGTGAAGCTGCCGCCGTTTTGATTGAACGAATACGGACTGAAGCCATATCCGGAGCCGCCGTCATTTCCGTCGGGAATGGAGAAGGAGTAGGGGCTGTTTTGTGAATTGCTCCTGCTGTTCTGTGTAGATGCGATATAAACGCCGAAGCCCACGATCATCGCCGCGAGTAACGCGCACAGCACGATGATGAACACCTTGGTGCCTGTGGAGGTCGATTGCTTTTGCGGCGCCTGATTCATCGGCTGTGCCTGCGCGTAGTTCGATCCTTGCCTGGGCATCGGTGCGTAGGGCTGGATCGACTGCATGGGCTGTGGGGGATAGGGGGAAGTCCGCGGCGCGTTCGGCGGCGTTTGCTGGTAACCCGTGTTCGGATAGTAATACGGCGCCTGCTGTGTCGGCTGCTGTACAGGTTGCTGCATGGGTTGCTGCATGGGCTGCTGTACAGGCTGACGCACGGGTTGCTGCATGGGTTGCTGTACAGGTTGCTGCATGGGCTGCTGCATGGGCTGCTGCATGGGCTGTTGTGCAGGCTGTTGATATGCGCCCTGCTGATAGTAGGGCGGGTAGCCGTAGGGCGCCGTGTTGTTCGGAACTGCCGTCGGCTGTGCCGGCTGAACGGGAGGCGTTTGCATCGGCGGCTGAGGGATCGCCGATGTCTGTTGTACAGACTCATGCGCAGCCGCCTCGGGAGGTTGATTCTCGGTGACTGCGGTGTTCTCAACCGCATCGGCAGGAGCGGTGTTATCTTCTTCGACGGGTTTCTGTTCGCCTGCCAGCGTTTGGTATTCGTCGTCGGGATGATATTGCGGATTCGGATTAAATTCTTCCATAATATATACCTTCCAATCTTAAGGCAACACCGCACAATTCGCGGCGCACGCCTTGCTTGAATTTTGATCCGTCAGGATGCCCGAAAATCAGCACCCATACGTCAGTATGCGAACTGATTATTTGTCCGACCTAACGAAAAAACTTACTTCGCAATCCGCACACCTGAATGATGCGGTATTGCCTTAATAGATTATTCTTCTGTTTCGTTGTCTGCGGTCGTTTCCACAAACTGTTGATTCTGCCTTCTGTCCGTTTCGGGACTCTGCTGAACGGTCTTAGGCAGACGGATGGTGAACGTGGTGAACTCGTTGACACGGGAATCGACATAGATATCGCCGCCGTGCAGCCGCATGATGGTCTTGGCGATGAACAGTCCCAGACCCATGCCCTTCTTGTCGATGCTGCGGCTCTTGTCGGTTTTGTAGAATCGGTCAAAGACAAATCGGATGTCCTCCGGCGGTATGCCGGGACCGGTATTGGAGATGCTGATGGATACATCGTAGCGCGTTTCCTCCACACCGAAGTGGATGGTGCCGCCCTCGTTGGTGAACTTGACCGCGTTCTCGATCAGGTTATACACCACCTGGTACATCAGGTCGGGGTCGGCGTCCACCACCATACTGCGAAAGTCCTCGAGCCCCGTGATGTGCAGCTTGCGCGCAATGATCTTCTGCTCGTAGGTGGCGAGGATCGTGATGATCAGCGAGAACATATCGAACTTTTGACGATTGACCTTTAATTCGCCTCTGTCGATACGTGAGAGGTTGAGCATCGAGGTCACCAGCCGCGACAGGCGCTTAACCTCGGTGGAAACGATCTTCATATAGTGGTCGTGACGCTCAGGCGGAATGGTGCCGTCAAGCATGCCGTCGATGAAGCCGGCGATGGTCGTCATAGGCGTCTTGAGCTCATGCGATACATTGGAGATGAACGATCGCCGCATGCCCTCGCTGGACGCCAGACTGTCCGCCATGTAGTTGAACGCGTTGGCAAGTTCGCCGATCTCGTCGTCGGAGTTGGCGTTGACGCGCGCCGAGAAATCGCCGACAGCGAATTTCTTGGCGGCGGCGGACATCTGCTTGAGCGGCTTTGTCATACTGTAGGACATGAATGCGACAAAGATGATAATGATGATCAGCATCACAGCCGCCGCGGTCAGGAAGATATGCAAAAAGGTGACCGGCAGTCCCGAGAGGAAGGTCGCCTTAGTGGTGACATAACAGAACGCCGAGGGGTCGGTCTCGGAATCCAGTACGATCGGAACGCCTGCCGTATAGCGATTGTCGGAATAGTATCCGTCCAGCGTGCCCGAGGAGAAGTACTCGCCCGGGGTGGTCTCGAGCAGCACCTTGGAGGGGAAGGCGCGCGTCTTGTGGATACAGTTGTCTTTTTCCGAGCAATACAGACAAACGCCCTTGTTGTCGGTGATCAGGATGTCGGCGTCGAGACTTTTGGAGATACTGCCGACCGTAATGCCGACCGGAGAGTGATCGTCGATGACCAGTGAGTGGACCGACGGGATGATGTACGAATAGGTGGTGATCGCCTCCGCCACCTTGTGGGCGTTATCGAGCAGCGACTTCTTCTTTTGCTCCTCCCAGTATTGGTTGACAAAGATGTACATGGTCACGCTCAGCGCGATAAAGCTGGTCAAAAGAATCGAGATACCGAAGATCAGATATTTTTTAAAGAGGGATCGCCGCACACGGAAGTACGGCGCTTTTCCGCGGTAAGAGGCGGACGTTTTGTTCGCTTGATCAGCCTTTTGTTTCAAATTTATAGCCTACTCCCCAGACGGTGCGCAGCTCCCATTTGTCGGAGACGCCGTCGATTTTCTCTCTGATGCGCTTTACGTGTACGTCAACGGTACGGCTGTCGCCGTAGTATTCAAAGCCCCAGACCTGGTCGAGCAGCTGATCGCGTGTGAATACCTTGTTCGGGTTGGACGCGAGGTGATACAGCAGCTCCAGCTCCTTGGGCGGTGTGTCGATCTGCTTTCCGTCGACGATCAGCTCATAGTTGGTCAGGTTGATCACGAGCTTGTCCCAGCGGACTTCCTTGACGGCTTCTTCATCGGTATTGCCCATTCTGCGCAGGACGGCACGGATACGCGCGACGACCTCCTTGGCTTCAAAGGGCTTGACCACATAGTCGTCCGCGCCCAGCTCCAGACCGAGGATCTTGTCGAACACCTCGCCCTTGGCGGTGAGCATAATGATGGGGCAGTCGGAGGTCTTGCGGATCTCCCGGCATACCTGCCAGCCGTCCATCTTGGGCAGCATGATGTCGAGCAATACCAGTGCCGGCTGTTCACGCTCAAAGAGCTCCAGCGCCTGTTCGCCGTCGTTGGCGATCGCGGTGGTGTAGCCTTCCTTCTCGATGTACAGGCGTAAGAGCTCGCAGATGTTTTGGTCGTCGTCTACGATAAGGATTTTACGATTGTTCATGGTGTTACCTCACGGTTTCTGTTTTATCGTTTTCTTTTACATTATAATATAAAATTTTTAGAAAAAGTGAACTTTTTTTAAACTTATGGTGAGAATGGGACGAAATATGAGGGAATCAGGGGGTCATATACTGTCTCTATCCAAAAGAGGCTGCTCGCGCAGCCTCCTGTTATTTCATCAGTTTGTTATACACCTCGATGAAGGTGTCAATCACATACTGCGCCTCTTCATCCGTCATCACGGAGTTCATGGGGAGGGTCAGCTGGTTCTTGTGCATGTTATAGGCATAGGGGTAATCCACGATATCGAAGCCCTTCTGCTTATAGGCGTTCATCATCGGCAGCGGCTTGAAGTGGACGTTGCAGGTCACGCCGCGCTGTTTCATCTCGTCATAGAAGCGGTTGCGGAATGCGGCGTCCTTGCCTATGAAGCGCACAAAGTACAGGTGACCGCTGGAGCGGTGATCCGCGCCGCGATGGTCGAGCACCTGAAGCTTCAAGCCCTCAAACGCCTTATTGTAGCGCGTGATCAGCTCATGACGGCGATTGAGCATCTGATCGTAGCGGCGCATCTGCGCCAGTCCGATCGCCGCGAGTACATCGGGCATGTTACACTTGTACTGGGTATTGACGACATCATACTCCCATGAGGTGCCCTTATCCTTGGTGAACGCGTCCTTGGTCTGACCGTGCAGGGTCATCAGCATGTATTGCTTGTACAGAGCGTTGCTGTCTACGCCGGGGATCTCTCGCCAGGTAGCGGCGCCTCCCTCTGCGGTGGTCATGTTCTTGACCGCGTGGAAGCTGAAATTGGTGAAATCGGCGATAGAGCCGCACATCTGACCGTGCCACTGCGCACCGAAGGCGTGAGCGGCGTCAGCCATGACGATGATACGTCCGAGTGCCAGCTGGATCGGGTTTTCGGATGCTTTGAAGAGGGAACGCTTCTTCTCGACGATCTCAAAAATACGGTCGTAATCACACACCACACCTGCCAGGTCAACCGGGATGATGACCTTGGTCTTGGGAGTGATCGCTGCTTCGACCTTGTCGTAATCCATCTCATAGGAATCCTGCTTGCAGTCGATCATCACGGGTGTTGCGCCGACATGGTAAATGACCGATGCCGAGGCGGTATAGGTATAGGTAGGCACAATAACCTCGTCGCCGGGGCCTACGCCGAGCAGACGCAGGGTCATTTCCGCACAGGCCGTCTGGCTCGACAGACAAACCGCCTTTTTGGTGTTGCACATTTTGGCGATCTTCTGCTCAAAGAGCTTGGTTTTGGGTCCTGTGGTGATCCAGCCGGAGCGCAGGGTGTCTACGACCTCCGCGATCTCATCTTCCCCGATATCGGGAGGGGAAAAGGGTATATTCATCATAAGACATATCTCCTGTATACAGCAAAAACAATGTTCGCCTTTTTATACAGAATACATTATACACCTTGTGAGGGAGAATGTAAAGAGAAATTAGGAATTCGATAACAGATTTAGCAATGTGGAGTGAGGAGTTGCGTGAAACGCGTGCCCGCGTTTTTGATTTCTTTGGTATAAAATGTATCGTATCAAATCATTCCTCGATGCGATAAACGGCGGAGGACGGAGCCCTCCGTTAACGTTTCACTCCTCATTCCTCACTTTTGATGTCGTATTCTCTTGAGCAGCTCGTATTTTTGTTTTGTCGCTTCGCCGCCTCTTAGATGGCGTTCTTCCTTGTTGATGTCCAGCACGGCGCGCACCTCCTTGTACAGTCCTGCGTTGAGCTTGGGGAGCAGGGTGGTGATGTCCTTATGTACGGTGGATTTGCTGATGCCGAATACCGCTGCGGTGTCGCGTACGGTAGATTGATGTTCGATGATATATTCGCCTAACCGAACGGCACGGTCTTCTAAGATTCCTTTCATGGAAAACCTCCCTGAGCATGGCGCCGATGGAGCGGCGGAATTGCATGATTTGCGCCGTTTCATCGAGCGTAATTCTGGTACAGTATATGGTTCACCCTGATAAAATATGCGGACAATAAGGATGAAAACGCCGCGAATGATAATCATGTATTCTTGTGAAATGATTGACTTTGTGATCGGCGTGCGGTATAATTACAATGATGAATTGTGTGTATTGATCGATAAATAGATAATGAACCGGTATCGAGAAGGGTTTTGATTATGAAGAGAATGAATGTCAGAAAAGTTTTTCTGATGCTTGCCGACGCGGCGCTGATCGCGATCGCGGCACTGCTCAGTAATATGCTGCTCGGGTGGTACGGTATCGCGACGCGCGGTGATACGATGGGGGTTGCGGTGCAGCCGATCCGTATCGTTGCGGTTATCGGTATGAGTATGGTGTTTTGCTTCTTTTTGCTGTTTGTGTTCGGCGCGTATAACAAAGTCTGGCGTGATCTGAAAACGGGCGATATCATCCTGTGCGGCTTGGCTGTCGTACTCGGACTGGGCACCAGCTTTCTGTTTGTTTATTTGATGGATAAGCCTGCTACGGTGGAATTCATGGTGCTGGATACGATCCTGAGTGTGACGGTGATCTGCGTCTTCCGTATCGCGTTCCGTAACACAGTGGTGCACCTGGTCCAAGCGGGCGAGTTCAATAACGAAGAATATGACCGCACCCTGATCGTCGGCGCCGGTAATGCCGCTCGTATGATCCTGCAGGAGATCAAATTCGCGCAGCAGGATCAGAACAATCCCTCCAATATGATTATGCCGATCTGTTTGGTGGATGACGATCCGTCCAAATACCACACCAAACTCATGGGTGTGGAGGTCGTCGGCCGCACCAAGGATATCCCGCTGATCTGCCGCCAGTACAACATCGAGCTCGTGATTTTCGCGATCCCCTCCTGCACCGAAGAAGAGCGTAAGCGTATCATGGGCTACTGCTCCGAATCCGGCTGTCGCATCAAGACGGTGCCGTACCTGAGCCAGCTGTTTCAGGATGATGATTCTCATCAGATCCTTTCGCAGGTCAAGGACATCAAGATCGAGGATCTGCTCGGACGTCCGCCGATCACCTTCAATAAGAAGAAGATCCGTGATTTTATCTACGGCAAGACCTGTATGGTCACGGGCGGCGGCGGTTCTATCGGCTCTGAGCTGGTGCGCCAGATCGCGAAGTACCATCCCGAACGGGTCATCATCGTGGATATCTACGAAAACAACGCCTATGATATCCAGCAGGAGCTGTACATCGAGTACGGCGACAGTCTGGATCTCGTCACCCTGATCGCGTCCGTGCGGGACTACGCGAAGATGGACAGCATCTTTGCCGAGTATCATCCGCAGATCGTGTTCCATGCGGCGGCGCATAAGCATGTACCGCTGATGGAGGTATCTCCCACTGAAGCGGTCAAGAACAATATCTTCGGCACGCTCAACATGGTCAACCTTGCCGAAAAATACGAGGTGGAGCGATTTGTCATGATCTCCACCGATAAGGCGGTCAATCCCACCAACGTTATGGGCGCGACCAAGCGCTGTTGTGAGATGATCGTGCAGAATCATTCCCGTAAGGGCGGCAAGACCGAGTTCGTTACCACGCGCTTCGGCAACGTGCTGGGCTCGAACGGCTCCGTTATTCCGCTGTTCCGCCGACAGATCGAGGCAGGCAGACCCGTAACCGTCACCCATCCCGACATCATCCGTTACTTCATGACCATCCCCGAGGCGGTGTCGCTGGTACTGGAGGCAGGTGCGATCGCCAACGGCGGTGAGATCTTCGTCCTTGATATGGGCGATCCCGTCAAGATCACTACCCTCGCGGAGAACCTGATCCGCATGTACGGCAAGGTGCCGTATCGTGATGTAGAGATCAAGTTCACGGGACTGCGACCCGGCGAGAAGCTCTATGAAGAGCTGTTGATGGATGAAGAGGGGCTGCAAAAGACCGACAACAAGAAGATCTTCATCGGCAACCAGATCGACGTCGATTCCGACAAGCTGAATCAGCAGCTCGACGAGCTGCACGAGATCGTCGAGACCAACGATAACGACGCAACCGTCAAGAAGCTCGAGAGCATGGTGGATACGTTCCATCACAATGCAGGATAAAAGAAAACAGAGAACGAGGAGGAGAACGGAAGAATTGATCGAGCAAAGCGAGATACCTTCACCGTTCACCATTCACCAAACAAAGGAGGTTAAGATGAAAGTATTACTGACAGGCGGCGCCGGATACATCGGCAGTCATACTGCTGTGGAAATGATCGAAGGAGGCTTCGAGGTTGTCATCGCCGACAACTTCGACAACAGCTCGCCCAAGGTGCTCGACCGTATCGAGACCATCACCGGCACCCGTCCCATCCTCTATGAGCTGGATGTCGCGGATCGCTCCGCGGTAGACGCAATGTTCCAGAGAGAGGATTTTGACGCAGTGGTGCATTTTGCCGGACTCAAGGCAGTTGGCGAGAGCTGCGCCATCCCCGTGCGCTATTACCGCAATAATATTGACACTACCCTCACCCTCCTGGAGGTGATGAAGAAGCGCGGTGTGCACAACATCGTGTTCAGCTCTTCTGCGACCGTCTACGGTATTCCCGAGGAAGTGCCGCTCAAAGAGGGCATGCCGACCTCCTGCACCAACCCCTATGGTTGGACAAAATACATGAATGAGCAGATCCTGACCGACGCCGCGACTGCCGATCCCGAGCTGAGCGTGGTGCTCCTGCGCTACTTCAACCCCATCGGCGCGCACCAAAGCGGTCTGATCGGCGAGAATCCCAACGGCATCCCCAACAACCTCATGCCCTATATCACGCAGGTGGCTGTGGGCAAGCTCGAGCGCCTCGGCGTATTCGGCAATGATTATCCCACCCATGACGGCACCGGTGTGCGCGACTATATCCACGTTGTCGATCTGGCGCAGGGTCATGTCAAGGCGATCGAATATGCCGCCGAGCACAAGGGCACCGAGATCTTCAACCTCGGTACCGGCGTCGGCTACAGCGTGCTGGATATCGTCAACGCTTTCATGCGTGTGAACGATATCGAGATCCCCTATGACATCAAGCCCCGTCGCGCAGGCGATATCGCCGAGTGCTATGCCGATCCTGCCAAGGCGAAAGAGGGCTTAGGCTGGACTGCAAAGTACGGCATCGATGAGATGTGCCGCGACAGCTGGAACTGGCAGAAGAACAACCCGAAGGGGTATTGATGAGTTGAAAGTTGATAGTTGATAGTTGAAAGTTGAGGGAGGGCGTTGCCCTCACCCATTTTGTATATGTATAACTGAAAACCTATATTTATCAAATAACGCTTACTGCTTATTTCAAAGGGTAGTAGGCGTTATTGTTTTATGTCGTTATATAAATCCAAAAGACGAAGTCTTTCCCAACACTTTCCACTTTCCACTTTCAACTATCCATTATTTACAATTCCATAAAATTCAGCGCGGCGAATCGGTAAATTTATACCATTCTGCCAATAGCGTTTCTAAGCGGATTTCTTGACTTTTACACTTGCTTATGATAAAATTTTAACGTATAGTGTAAACATATATACTGTACAATAAAACAGCCCTCCCGAAGGAGGTTAAGAGGTCTGTTAGCGCCGGGACCGTAATTGGTTGACGAGGTTTGGCGGTTATCGAAAGATTCGGCGGATGCCGCTACGGCAAATTACGCAAACTCAACTAAAATCAAATTAAGTGATTTTATCAGCTGCAAGGGGCAGCTTTCAGTAATACTCGGAAGGTATTTTACATAAATCATTGCGTAGGGATATGTCGTCAGAGAGAAACGAAAAAGCAGAATCAACACTGTAACAGAGAGTCTCTCACTATCTATCACTTCACATAGAACCTAACTATTACTTTTACGGAGGTAACTATTATGAGAGTTGTTATTCAGGAAAATTACGATAAAATGTGCAAGTGGGCTGCGAAATATATCGCAGACAAGATCAACAATCATAAGACGGGACTGCTTTTGAGCCGTCCTTTCGTCCTCGGCCTTCCCACAGGCTCTTCTCCCATCGGCGTTTACAAGGAGCTTGTCCGCATGAATAAGGCCGGCGAGGTCAGCTTTGAGAATGTTGTGACCTTCAACATGGACGAATATCTCGGCCTGCCCCACGAGCATGATCAGAGCTACTGGTACTTCATGCACGACAATTTCTTTGATCACCTTGTCGATATGAAGCCCGAGAACATCAACATCCTCAACGGCATGACCGACGATCCCGAGGGCGAGTGCGCTCGCTATGAACAGAAGATCGCTGCCTACGGCGGTATCGATCTGTTTATGGGCGGCATCGGCGTTGACGGCCATATCGCGTTCAACGAGCCGTTCACCAGTCTTGCGTCCCGCACCGGCGTGCGCAATCTGACCACCGACACCCGTATCGTTAACTCCCGTTTCTTCGGCAACGATCCCGAGGCTGTTCCCGCTCAGGCGCTGAGCGTAGGCGTAGGCACCGTTACCGACAGTAAGGAAGTGCTGATCCTGATCAATGGCCATAACAAAGCGAAGGCGCTGGCTGAGACCGTAGAGGGCAGCGTGAGCCACAAGTGGACCTGCTCCGCTCTGCAGATGCACAACGGCGCGATCATCGCCTGCGATGAGGCGGCTTGTGACGAGCTGACCGTCGGCGCTTACAAATATTTCCTCGATATCGAGAAGAAAGAGAGACTGTAAACCAATGTATACCATTAAGGATTTATATGACCTTGACCATACGCTCGCTAAGGATTATCTTGAACAGTTCACTTATCCTTGGGAGGCGTTAAAGGGGATCAAGGACATGATCATCGCGCTGGGCGAAACCCTCGGCGATGACTATGAAGAGAGAGCTCCTCAGGTTTGGGTGCACAAGACCGCCAAGGTCTTTGACTCCGCCTATCTCGGCGCTCCCTGTATTATCGGACCGAACACCGAGGTGCGCCAGTGCGCCTTCATCCGCGGTGCGGCCTTAGTCGGCGCTGACTGCGTTGTCGGCAACTCTGCCGAGCTCAAGAATGTCATCCTCTTCGATCACGTTCAGACGCCGCATTATAACTATGTCGGCGATTCGATCCTGGGCTACTTCTCCCACATGGGAGCCGGCTCCATCACCTCGAACGTCAAGTCCGACAAACAGCTCGTTGTCGTCCACAACGGCACCGAGAAGATCGAGACGGGACTCAAGAAATTCGGCGCGATGCTCGGCGACTATGTCGAGGTCGGCTGCAACGCCGTATGCAACCCCGGCACCGTCATCGGCAGACACAGTAACGTCTATCCGACCTCCTGCGTGCGCGGTGTTGTTCCCGAGAACTGCATTTACAAAAACAGCGGTGAAATCGTAGAAAAGAGGTAATTCCCATGGGTAAATATTTCGGTACAGACGGCTTCCGCGGTGAAGCAAACAAGGATCTGACCTTCGATCACGCCATCAAGATCGGCCGTTTCCTCGGCTGGTACTACGGCGCGAATCAGGGCAAAAAGGCAAAGGTGCTGATCGGTAAGGATACCAGACGCTCCTCGTATATGTTCGAGTACGCGCTGTGCACCGGTTTGATGGCGAGCGGCGCTGATGCTTACATCATGCACGTCACTACCACCCCGTCTGTCGCTTACATCACCCGTACCGACGACTTCGACTGCGGTATCATGATCTCCGCCTCTCACAATCCGTTCTATGACAACGGTATCAAGGTGCTCAACGGCAACGGTGAGAAGATGGAGGAAGAGACCCTGCTGAAGGTCGAGGAATACATTGACGGAAAGATTGATATCCCCGTCGCTGAGCGCGAGAATATCGGCAGAACCGTTGACTATGTCGAGGGTCGTAACCGTTATATCGGCTACCTGATCTCTATGAGCAAGTACAGCTTCAAGGGCGTCAAGGTGGGTCTGGACTGCGCGAACGGCGCTGCGTGGAGCATCGCCAAGGGCGTGTTCAACGCGCTGGGCGCCAAGACCTATGTCATGAACGACAGCCCCGACGGCTACAACATCAACACCGACTGCGGTTCCACCCATATCGAGCACTTACAGAAGTTTGTGGTTGAGAAGGGTCTGGACATCGGCTTTGCCTATGACGGCGACGCCGACCGCTGCTTATGCGTAGATGAAAAGGGCAACGTCGTCACCGGCGACCACATCCTCTACGTCTACGGTCTGTATATGAAGGAGCGCGGCAAGCTGCTCAACAACAAGGTTGTCACCACCATTATGAGTAACTTCGGACTGTACAAGGCGCTCGACAAGGTCGGCATCGAGTATGAAAAGACCGCTGTCGGCGACAAGTATGTTTATGAGAACATGGTACAGACAGGCAACCGCATCGGCGGTGAGCAGAGCGGTCATATCATCTTCAGCAAGTATGCCACCACCGGCGACGGCATCCTGACCTCTCTGAAAATGATGGAGGTCATGCTCGCTAAGGAGAAGCCCATGAGCGAGCTGGCGGCTCCCTGCGTATTCTATCCGCAGGTACTCAAGAACGTCCGCGTCAAGAGCAAGCCCGACGCGCAGAACGATCCCGATGTACAGGCGGCTGTCTCGAAGGTTGCCGATGAACTCGGCGAGGACGGTCGTATCCTTGTCCGTGAGAGCGGCACCGAGCCCGTCATCCGCGTGATGGTCGAGGCAGGCTCAGACGAGATCTGTGAGAAGTACGTCGATCAGGTCATCGAGGTCATCACGGCAAAAGGACACTTAGCTTAAAGTTATTATGATATTAGGAAGGAGCTGTTGCGGAAACGCAGCGGCTCTTTTTTGGTGAATGGTGAATAGTGAATGGTGTTGGGAAACGCTGACGCGTTTTGGATTGATAAACTGACTGCAAAAAGTAACGTCCGCAACTCTTTGATGAGTTACGGACGTTTTTCTGTTAGTTATCATGTTTTATTGGAATACCATATAAATCGGGTGCGGGCAAAGCCCGCCCTCAACCATTCACCATTCACTATTCACCATTCACCACTTTTGTCACTGTTTGTAGATCTTGAAGGAGGTCAGCGCCATGACGTCGGTGTCCTCATGCAGCTCGGGGAAGCTGAAGGTCAGGCGGATGGTCTTGTCCCTGCCGATCACGTCGGTAGGGATCAGGAAGTTCAGACCGTGATTGCGCGCGTCGTTGCCGAGCTTGCCCGTGTAGACGGTCACATCGTTGGCAGTGATGATACAGTCGGTCTCCTCATACACATTGAGCACATTGAAGTAAGCGTGCAGGTCGGTAAGATTGCCGGGCAGATCCTCAAGCGGAATCTCCATCTGAGCGGTCTTGCCGTTGATGATGGTGCGCCAGCCGTTGGTATGGCCGAAGCCCGACTTGCAGTACATTGCGGCGGTCTCATCCTCGGTGAAGGTCAGCTCCTTGCCCAGCACATAGTTCTCCACCACACCGCCGTTGAGCAGGAAGCTGTTGGTCAGCTTGATCGTTTTGGAGTCGAGCTTGGCGGAGTCGATCAGGTACTCCTCGATGCGCGACTGCGCGTTGGAGCCGACACTGCGGTAGAAGTAGCGCTTACGGTTGGGAGCGGATTTCTCGGCGTCCTCAAAGCTCAGTCCCGTGCCGATCTTCTTGTAATCCTTGGTCACGGTCGAGGCGAGAGTCGAGGGCAGGTCAAAGAGCGTCACAGGCGCTTCACTGGTGCGGTAGACGCTGATCGCTCTCTTGTCCTTATACAGCAGCATCGGGTGCTGGTTGATATCTTCGTTGCCGTTATCGGCAGTGATGATGATCCGCGCGTCCTCAAATTTGCCGTGCTCTTTGAGATCGTCGATCATCTTGAGGATATAGGTGAATTCACCCTCGATCTGCTCCTTGCGCGAGGTGCCGTCGGGATCCTTCTCGCCGCTTGAGGTGATGCGGTAGGGCTCCTTGGCGCCTTTCAGGTTATAGACGCGCACGGCGGCAGGGTACTTGTCGGTGTATCGAAAGCCCTCCGCCGAATCGTAATCGGAGAAGAACTTGTCGTCCGCGTCGGGGTTGAAGGTGTTGTTGCTCTTAAAGCTGGAGTAGTCGCTCAGGCTCATCCAGAACAGCTGCTTCATGTAATGCGGCACCGCTTTGTAGAGCGTATAGCGGTACATCGTGGAGCCGATGACCTTGTACGCGCCCTTGTCGTTAGCGCGGTCGGAGATGTTGTCCACCTTGCGCACCGCGGCATTGCCGAAATATTTGTCATCGGTATAGACGCGCGTATCGGCGTCGAATTTTTGCAGCACGTCAAAGGCGTTGTTGGCGTTCCACGCGTTGCTGACGTACTCGGTATACTTGACGTCCTTCTTGTAGACCTCTCCCGTGAGCATTGCAGGGATTGATACCAGCGAGTCGGAGCCTGTCGCGGCGGTGTTGGTATATTCGGTAAAGCCGCTGAGCTGTTTCTCGATCTCGGGGTGATCCTTCTTATATTCGTCGTAGTATTCCTTGTCCATCGAGCCGAGGATGAACACCAGCGTATTATCCTGCTCGGACAGCTCATACATGCCTTCGGTGGTTACCTCATGGCTGAGCTTGTCGAGTGAGTTCTGGTTCTTGTACAGATCGAGTGAGAGTCCTGCGATCTGGGTGATGATGATGATCACCGCCGCGACGATCAGTACTTGCCGCCATGAGTGCTTGAATACCATGAACAGCGCGAACGGCATCGCGATACATGCCGCCCACATCGCCGAGTCGATCGCGCCGTAGGTGGTGTAGTCCATCCACGCGATCTGTGAGCCGTCCAGCACACCCGAGCCGTAGCTGATGTTGAAGAAGCTGCATTGGATGTATAGCCCCAGTGAGATGCCGAAGGTCAGACAGCACAGGATTTTGTGGAACGCGCCCTTGGGCAGCGAGAGCAGCAGCGTCATCACGACAAAGCCGATCAGCGACACGACCGTGACGGGGGTCAGCAGTGATCGAAAGCTGAACCACATCTCATCGTTACCGGTCACATACAACGAGAGCGGTCCGTATACCAGCAGCGTAAAGCAGAATAACGCGGCGGTCACCGCGCCGAACACGAATCGGTGTTTGAGTGAATAATGTTTTTCTTCCATAATTTTTCCTTTGATCATCGGTCAGATAACGGCGCTTTTATACCGACGGATTGCGAGAGGGGTTGACGGGTACCGTACTAACCTATTATAAATCACCCTACAAATATTTTACTCCAAAAACAATATATAGTCAAGCGTTTCGATCATTTTCACTAGATGTTGAATAGTGACAGAAACGTTATTTGCTTTTCCTGCCAATATATGGTATACTACTGGTTAACGGTTAATGGTGAACAGTGAACGGTTCATCCTATCGATCAAACGATATCGGAAACGAACAAGGGAGGGGCATATGGATATCCGCGTCAATGATGAACTGATCATGAAGAAGCCCCATCCCTGCGGCGACAACCGATTCCTCGTGCTGCGCGTCGGCATGGATTTCAAGATTCGATGCAAAAAATGCGGCAGAGAGGTCATGGTACCGCGTAAGAATGTGGAGAGGAATATACGGAAAGTTATGAGAAGTGAGGAATAAGGAGTTAGGAGTGAGGAGTTAAAGAAAGATGAAACGTCGCAGAGGGCTGTAGGGTACGGCGCTTGCGACGTACCGGATGTGAAACGATTCATTATGATTTGTTTGCACTTATCCGACATATGTATCTGATGATCCGCATGTTTTTTGCAAAGCAAATTGATTGCATATTACATGCAACTCCTAACTCTTCACTCCTAACTCCTAACTCACCGAAGGAGATACAATGTTCAGCAAATTAGCGATATTTGACAAACGATATAACGAACTGGAAAAGCGGATGTATGAGCCGGACGTGGTGTCCGATCCCGACCGCTACCGCGAGGTGATGCGCGAGTACGCGTCCATCGAGCCGGTGGTCAAGAAGTACCGCGAGTACCAATCTGCGCAGCAGACCATCGAGGACAGCCTGATGATCCTCGACGACGCGTCCTCCGATGATGAGCTCAGGGAGCTCGCTTCCATCGAACTCGACGACGCAAAGCGCAGTCTGCCCGAGCTCGAGGAGGAGCTCAAGATCCTGCTTTTGCCCAAGGATCCGAACGACGAACGCAACGTCATCGTCGAGATTCGCGGCGGCACGGGCGGTGAGGAAAGCTCGCTGTTTGCCTATGATCTGTACCGCATGTACAGTATGTACGCCGAGCGCAGAGGCTACAAGCTCGAGGTCATCAACCTCAACGAGACAGGGCTCGGCGGCTATAAGGAAGTGTCCTTCATCGTCAGCGGTGACGGCGCTTACAGCCGCTTCAAATTCGAGTCGGGTACTCATCGCGTTCAGCGTGTGCCCAAGACTGAGAGCTCGGGTCGTATCCACACCTCGGCGGCGACGGTTGCCGTCCTGCCCGAAGCGGATGACGTAGAGGTGGACATCAACCCGAATGATCTCGAGATCGACACCTTCCGATCCTCCGGCGCGGGCGGTCAGCATATCAACAAGACCAGTTCCGCGATCCGTATCACCCATAAGCCCACGGGCATGGTCGTGGAATGTCAGGATGAGCGCTCTCAGTACAAGAATAAGGATAAGGCAATGAAGGTGCTCAAATCGCGCCTGCTCAAGATCGAGCAGGATAAACAGCATGAGGCGATCGCCTCCGACAGGCGCTCCCAGGTCGGTTCGGGCGACCGCAGTGAGAAGATCCGCACCTACAATTATCCGCAGAGCCGCGTCACCGATCACCGCATCGGCCTGACGCTGTATAAACTGGACGAGATCATGAACGGCGACCTTGACGAGATCATCGACGCCCTCGTCACCGCGCAGAGAGCAGAGCAGCTGAAAGAGCAAATGAACACATAGGAGTTAGGAGTGAGGAGTTAGGAGTTAGGAGTTTCGGGAAACACTTCGTGTTTTGGATTCCTATCAGATAACACTGAAGCGTTTTGATTTCCTATATAAATCAGGTGCGAACGGAGTCCGCCATCAACTCCTCACTCCTAACTCCTCACTCCTCACTAAACATGATGAAAACCTACCATTTAACCAACACACAATCGGATATTGAAACGGCATCCGCCATCCTGCGTGACGGCGGTCTTGTCGCTATGCCTACCGAGACGGTCTACGGACTGGCGGCAAACGCGTTGGACGGCAAGGCGGTGCGCCGCATTTTTGAGGCAAAGGGACGTCCGATGGATAATCCGTTGATCGTCCATGTCGCGGATTTTGCAGATATCGAACGCTTGCGTCTTGTTTCCGAGATCCCCGAAAAGGCAGTTTTACTCTCCAAAGCCTTCTGGCCGGGACCCCTTACCATTATTATGCCCAAGGGTGAGGTGATCCCCGATGAGGTCAGTGCCGGACTGAGCACCGTCGCGATCCGCATCCCGTCCCACCCGGATGCGCAAAGGCTGCTCAAAACAAGCGGTCTGGCGTTGGCGGCGCCCTCTGCCAACACCTCGGGCAAGCCCAGTCCAACCACGGCACAGCATGTCGTCGACGACATGGAGGGCAGGATCGAGGCGGTCATCGATGGCGGCAGCTGTTCTGTCGGCGTGGAGAGCACTGTCATCACGCTCGCGACCGATACGCCGCGTATCCTGCGGCCCGGGCTGATCACGCGTGAAGAGATCGAAGCCGTTATCGGCGCGATCGAAGTCGATCACGCGGTGCTCCATCAGCTGGAGAACAACGAGAAAGCCTCGTCACCCGGCATGAAGTATAAGCACTATGCGCCCCGTACCCGTGTCGTGCTCCTGCGCGGCAGTGACGAACGCTATCTGACCTATATGAATCGTCTGTACGCCCGTGATCCGCATATCGCGGCGCTGTGCTACGACGAGGACAAGCCGCAGCTCGACATGCCTTGTATCACCATCGGCGGCATGGATGATGAAAAAGCCCAGGCAAAGGCGCTGTTCGACGCGCTCCGTGCCGTGGATGATATGATAGACGTCCACACTGTCTATGCTCACTGTCCCCGTGCGACAGGCGTCGGCATGGCATTGTATAACCGGCTGATCCGTGCGGCGGCGTTCGAGGTCATCGACCTGCCCGAAAAGCGGATCATCGGCTTGACGGGACAGACGGGCGCAGGGAAGAGTGAAGCGGCAGCGCTGCTCAGCACATGCGGATTCCCCGTCGTCAGCGCGGATGAAGCCGCCCGACAAGCGGTCGAGGACAGCGAGGTCAAAGCGATGCTGTGCGCCGCGTTCGGCGACGTGCTCCTGCCCGACGGCAGTCTGAACAGGCAACTGGTTGCAAGGATCGCGTTCTCGACTCCCGAGCATACCGAAACGCTCAACCATATCACCCATCCCAAGATCTGTGAGCTCATGCTCGCGCAGGCGCGGGAGTATGAGAGCGACACCGTCATCTTTGACGCGTCACAGCTATTTGAAGCGCAGGAGGATGTGTTCTGTCATCGCATTGTCGGCATCCTCGCCGATCCCGAGCTCCGAAAGGAAAGGATCATGCGCCGTGACGGGCTGACAGGGGAAGAGGCGGAGCGCAGAATGTCGGCACAGCTGAGCGAGAGGTTCTTTATCGACCGCTGTGACGATATACTATATAATAACGGTTCCGCCGACGCGTTCCAAAATGCGGTGCGGCAATATGCTGAAAGGTGGTGCGTCGATGAGCAGAAGATATGACCGACGACATTCACGCGAGACCAAGGGTCACGGAGCGATCGGCTTCCTCGTGACCTTCGTACTCCTGCTTTTTGTGGGTGTGATGGTATTCTTTTTTCTTTCCGACACATCCTATAAGGGTACCAAGGGCAAGGTATACAAGATGTTTTATCAACAGCAATACGGCGAGCAAGTGCACAAATACGCCGCTGAATTCGGCGTGGAGGAGCCGCTTGTGTTCGCGGTCATTCGTACCGAAAGCGGTTTTCGACCTGAGGTGGAGAGCGCCGCAGGCGCACTGGGCTTGATGCAGATCATGCCCTCAACCTTCGACTGGCTGCAGGAGAGTCTGGACGGACAGGTGGTCTATTCCGCCGACGCGCTCAAGGATCCCGATATCAACATCCGCTACGGCACCTATCTCTTGTCGGTGCTGCTCAAAAAGTACGGCGTGCGTGATACGGCGATCGCCGCCTATAACGCAGGCATGACCACGGTGGACGGCTGGCTGCAGGATACCGCGATCTCACCCGACGGCAAAACGCTGTCGAATATCCCGTATGAGGAGACCGCCGCCTACGTCGAGCGCGTCGACCACGCGTATGAGCTGTATCAAAAACTATACTATCAATAATCCGGTTAACGGTTAACGGATAACGGTTAACGGTTGTTATCCCATTTCTATCAATCAAAAATCCGGACACGCGTGTCAGGATTATCCCACAACCGTTCACCGTTCACCATTCACCGTTCACCCTTTTCAGGAGGTACAAAATGAGTGAAAACGCAAAAGAACTCAGAGAAAAACTGATGATGAAGGAACGCCGCGGTGCGGCGACCTACTCGGCAGAGGTGCTCGCTCAGGCGGACGCTTACTGCGAGGATTACAAAACATTCCTCGATAACGCACGCACCGAGCGCGAGGCGGTCAGCTACGTCAAGGCGCTGGCTGAGAAGGAGGGCTTTGTCGCCTTCGATCCCGACGGCTCCTATCAGCCCGGCGACAGGGTCTATGTGATCAACCGCGAAAAAGCGATCGGACTTGCAGTCATAGGAAAAAACGGTACCACCGACGGCGTACGTTTGGCGATCGCGCATATCGACTCTCCGCGCATTGATTTAAAGCCCAATCCGCTGTATCAGGACAACGGTCTGGCGCTGTTCAAGACGCATTATTACGGCGGTATCAAAAAATATCAGTGGACGACCGTACCGCTTGCCCTGCACGGCAGAGTGGTCAAGCTCGACGGCTCGACGGTCGATATCCGCATCGGCGACGATCCCAAGGACGAGTGCTTTTTGATCACCGATCTTTTGCCGCACCTCGATCGCGAGGGCGCCGCGAAGACCGTATCCAAGCTCTTTACGGGCGAGGATCTGAACATCCTTGTCGGTTCGCGTCCCTATGACGACAGCGAGGAAAAGGATCTTGTCGCCCTGAACGTGATGAAGATCCTCAACGACCGCTTCGGTATCGAGGAGAACGACTTCCTCTCCGCGGAGCTGAACTTCTGCCCCGCGTATCCGACGCGTGACGTCGGCTTTGACCGCTCGATGATCGGCGGTTACGGCCACGACGACAAGTGCTGTGCCTATCCGTCCGTTACCGCGATCTTTGACACCAAGCTGCCCGAGTGTACCTGCATCACCTATCTGACCGATAAGGAAGAGACAGGAAGTGACGGCAACACCGGTATGCAGAGCGACTTCCTCAGATACTTCATCTATGATCTGGCGAAACAGGACGGCAACGAGGGCTATCGTGTGCTGAGCAAGTCAAAATGCCTCTCGGCGGACGTCAACGCGGCGTTCGACCCCACCTTCCCGTCCGTGTATGAGGCAAAGAACTGTTCCTTCATCAACGAAGGCGTTGTCATCAGCAAGTATACCGGTCACGGCGGCAAGTATGACACCTCCGACGCGTCAGCCGAGTTTATGGGCGAGATCCGCGCCATGCTCGCAAAGAATGACGTCAAGTGGCAGGTCGGCGAGCTGGGCAAGGTTGATATCGGCGGCGGCGGTACCATTGCCAAGTATGTCGCCAACATGAATGTCGATGTGGTCGATCTCGGCGTAGCGGTGCTGTGCATGCACGCGCCGTTCGAGGTCATCTCCAAGGCGGATATTTACATGGCGCATAAGGCGTTTTATGGGCTGTTCAACTGAATCAGCGATTGAGATTACGGAGCTGCTGCGTGTCATAACGCGGCGGCTCTTTTTAGTGAGGAGTGAGGAGTTAGGAGTGAGAAGTTGCGGAAAATGCTTCGCATTTTGATTCATATAATGATATACGGTTGTGTTTGATTGAAACAAATAACAATCGGGTGTGGGCAACGCCCACCCATAACTCCTAACTCCTCACTCCTAACTCCTCACTCTTATCATCTTGTTCCCTAAAAAGATGTTATACTCCATTACAATTTGTTAGATTTTGGCGGATTTTTTGCAAAATGTATAAAAATGGCGGTGATTTTTTGCGAAATTACTATGCCGTAATTCCCGATTGTTATTGAATTAACGACTGAATTGTCATATAATTGTAACTGGTATTATTAGTATGTAACAAACCGACAAACGGTTTACTAATAGTCATCATATTTAGGAGGTATATATTATGGCAAGAGTTTACAATTTTTCGGCAGGTCCTTCGATGCTGCCCGAAAGCGTACTGAAGACCGCGGCTGCTGAGATGCTCGACTACAAGGGCACCGGCGAGTCCGTTATGGAGATGTCCCACCGTTCCAAGGAGTACGGCGAGATTATCAACGCCGCCGAGTCTCTCCTGCGTGAGATCATGAACATCCCCGACAACTACAAGGTTCTGTTCCTGCAGGGCGGCGCTTCCACCCAGTTTGCCGCTATTCCGCTCAACTTCATGAACGGCTCCGGCAAGGCTGACTATGTTGTGACCGGTCAGTGGGCAAAGAAGGCTGCTGCCGAAGCAGGCCGCTACGGCGACGTTAACATCGTTGCTTCCTCCGCGGATAAGACCTTCTCTTATATTCCGAAGCTCGACAAGAGCACCTTTACTCCCGATGCGGACTACTTCTACATCTGCATGAACAATACCATCTACGGTACCGTGTACCATGAGCTGCCCGATACCGGCGACGTTCCGCTGATCGCTGATATCTCTTCCTGCTTCCTCTCTGAGCCGCTCGACGTTACCAAGTTCGGTATGCTCTACGGCGGCGCTCAGAAGAACGTAGCCCCCGCAGGTGTGACTATCTGCATCATCCGTGAGGATCTGCTCGGCAAGGCGAGAGATATCACTCCCACCATGCTCAACTACCAGATCCATGCGGATAACGGCTCTATGTACAACACCCCTCCCTGCTACACCATCTACATCATGAAGCTCGTCCTCGAGTGGATCAAGAACGAGGTCGGGGGGCTTACGAAGATGAAGGAGCTCAACGAGAAGAAGGCAAAGATCCTGTATGACTTCCTCGATTCTTCCGAGCTGTTCAAGGGTACTGTTGTTCCCGAGGATCGTTCTCTGATGAACGTTCCGTTCGTCACCGGCGATACCGATCTGGACGCGAAGTTTGTCGCTGCCGCTAAGGAAGCCGGCTTCATCAACATCAAGGGTCATCGTACCGTCGGCGGTATGCGCGCTTCTATCTACAACGCAATGCCGATCGAGGGCGTTGAGAAGCTCGTCGCCTTCATGAAGAAGTTTGAAGAGGAAAACAAGTAATTTTGGTGAAGGGTGAATGGTGAATGGTGAATGGTTGAGGGAGGACGCTGTCCTCACCTGATTCCTGACTCCTCACTCCTAACTCCTCACTCCTAACTAAAAGGAGTTTATCATGTATAACATTTTAAAGCTTAACAAGATCGCTCCCGTTGCGATCGATCGCTTCGGCGCAAACTATAACTGTGTTGACGAGTGTGACGCTCCCGAGGGTATCCTCGTCCGCTCCGCTTCTATGCACGACATGGAGCTGCCCGAGAGCCTTCTCGCAATCGCTCGTGCCGGCGCAGGCGTCAACAACATTCCGCTCGACAAGTGTGCCGAGAAGGGTATCTGTGTATTCAACACGCCCGGCGCTAACGCTAACGCCGTTATGGAGCTGGTGATCGCGGGCATGCTGCTCGGCTCCCGTAAGATCAGCGAGGGTATCGCATGGTGCAAGACCCTCAAGGACGATCCCAATAACCTCAAGGCTGTCGAAAAGGGCAAGAGCCAGTTCGTCGGTCCCGAGATCAAGGGCAAGACCCTCGGCGTAGTCGGACTCGGCGCGATCGGCGTACTGGTCGCAAACGCGGCGCGTGCGCTCCATATGCACGTCATCGGTTACGATCCCTATCTGAGCGTTAACGCGGCACTGCATCTGTCCCGTCACGTTGTGACTGTCAACAACATCGACGAGCTGTACGCGCAGGCTGATTATGTGACCCTGCATCTGCCGGTCAACGACGGCACTCGCGGCATGATTGACGCCGATACCATCGCGAAGATGAAGGACGGCGTTCGCCTGCTGAACTTCTCTCGTGACGGTCTGGTCGTTTCTTCCGATATCAAGGCTGCTCTGGAGAGCGGTAAGATGGCGTCTTATGTGACTGACTTCGCTACCAATGATCTGCTCGACGTAGACGGCGTTGTCGCGATCCCGCACCTCGGCGCTTCCACTCCCGAGAGTGAGGATAACTGCGCGATCATGGCTGCCGACGAGATGAAGGATTATCTGGAGAACGGCAACATCAAGAACTCTGTCAACTTCCCGAATGTTTCCATGCCCAGAACCGGCGATATCCGCTTCTGTGTGTTCCATCACAACGCGCCCAAGATGATCTCCAATCTGCTGGAGAAGATCGGCGGTAACGTTGAGAACATGGAGAACAAGAGCCGCGGCGATTACGCCTACACCATCATCGACGTAACCGGCGCGAATCCCGACGCTCTCGAAGCCGCTGAGGCAGTAGACGGTGTGATCCGTGTCAGAGCACTGTAATTTCCGTTAAAGAATAATAACACAATGATAACGCCCGTGGTTTCATCACCGCGGGCGTTTTTTACGAGGAGTTAAGTGACATCGGATTTGTAGGGGAGCGCCTTGGTGCTCCCGCAACAGGACATTGATTCAATAGGATGTTCCATGTGAAAATGATTGTTTCCGTAGGGATGGTCATCGACCATCCGCGTGGCAGAAGAATCTATCTATTATCTGTGGTTCCCGATATCGGAAGCGTCCGGCAGACTGCGGATGACCAATGGTCATCCCTACGGAGAAATCGATTTGCTCTGCGTTTGGGTGACGTTTATCGGAAGGGCAGCCGTATCGCGGATGTTCACATAAAGTTTAAAAAGAATTAGCACTCTCGACTTGACAGTGCTAAAAATTGGAGTATAATAGAAATTGAAATACGAAGTAAGGAATAAGAATGAAGAAATATTTAAGAAAGCGGCAAAGGCAACACAGTTCTTATTTCTCCTTTCTTAGTTCTTAGTTCAAATGAAGAGGTAATCAAAATGGCGAAAAAACAATACAAAACAGAATCCAAAAAACTGCTGGATATGATGGTCAACTCCATCTATACCCATAAGGAGATCTTCCTGCGCGAGTTGATCTCTAACGCGTCCGACGCGATCGACAAGCTCTATTTCCGTTCGCTGACCGACAACAGCGTCGGGCTGAACCACGATGATTTTGAGATCCGTCTGACCGCGGACAAGGACAACCGCATCCTGACCGTCACCGATAACGGTATCGGCATGACGAAGGAGGAGCTCGAGAACAACCTCGGCACGATCGCAAAGTCAGGCTCGCTCGACTTCAAATCCGATGAGGAGAACAAGAGCGAGAGCATCGACATCATCGGTCAGTTCGGTGTTGGCTTCTACTCTGCGTTCATGGTCGCCGACAATATTAAGGTCGAATCAAAGGCGTTCGACTCCGACGAAGCCTTTGTCTGGGAGTCCTCAGGCGCGGACGGCTACACCATCAAAAAGTGTGAGAAGGACAAAGCCGGCACGGTCATCACCCTGCACATCAAGGAGGATACCGAGGAAGAAAAGTACGGCGAGTTCCTCGAAACTTATCGCATCCGCGAGCTGATCAAGAAATACAGCGATTACATCCGCTACCCGATCCGCATGGAGACCTCGCATAAACAGCTCAAAGAGGGTACCGAGAACGAGTATGAGGACGTTTACGAGGATGAGACCCTCAACAGCATGACTCCTATCTGGAAGAAGCCGCAGTCTAAGGTCACCGATGAGGAGTATGCCGAGTATTACAAGGGCAAGTTCAATGATTATGAAGCGCCCCTCAAGGTGATCCGCCAGTCCACCGAGGGTAACGCGACCTACACCGCGCTGCTGTTCATTCCGTCGCATGCGCCGTATGATTACTACAGCCGTGATTATGAGAAGGGCTTGCAGCTGTACAGCAGCTCCGTCATGATCATGGAGAAGTGCAAGGATCTGCTGCCCGATCATTTCAGCTTTGTCAAGGGTCTGGTGGACAGCGCCGATCTGAGCCTGAATATCTCACGTGAGATGCTCCAGCATGACCGTCAGCTCAAGATCATCGCCAAGGCGCTCGAGAAGAAGATCGCCTCGGAGCTCGGCAAGATGCTGAAAACCGACCGCGAGAAGTACGAGCAGTTCTTCCGTGAGTTCGGCGCGCAGCTCAAGTGGGGCATCTATTCCTCCTTCGGCGTCAACCGTGAGGAGTTGCAGGATCTTATTCTCTTCAAATCCTCCAATGAGGGTAAGTATACTTCTTTAAAAGAATATATTGACCGCGCGAGAGAGAATCAGGACAAGATCTATTACGCCGTCGGCGAGACTGTCGAGAAGATCGCGATGCTGCCGCAGGTGGAGAGCGTGCTCGCCAAGGGCTATGAGGTGCTGTACCTGACCGAGGATATCGACGAATTCTGCGTCCAGATCCTGCGCAATTATGATAACAAGGACTTCCTCAATGTCTGCACCGACAACCTTGACCTCGGCGACGAGGAAGAGAAGGCAAAGCTCAAGGAGGAGAACGATAAGTCCGAGGAGCTGTTCAAATTCATGAAAGAGAGTATCGGCGACAGCGTGGCAAAGGTACGCTACACCAACACCTTGAAGAATCATGCTGTCTGCCTCTCCAGCGAGGGCAATGTATCCGTCGGCATGGAGCAGATCCTCAACAAGATGCCCGGCACCGAGGGTCAGAATATCAAGGCGGAGACCGTGCTCGAGATCAACAAGGATCATCCGATCAAGGATAAGCTGCTGTACCTCTTCGGCAATGATAAAGAGAAGCTCGCCGATTACAGCAAGATCCTCTATGCCCAGGCACGCTTGATCAACGGTCTGAACCTCGACAATCCCGCTGAGATCAGCGACCTCGTCTGTGATCTGATGGTGTAGTTTTGGTGAATGGTGAATAGTGAATGGTGAATGGTGTTGGGAAATGCTGACGCATTTTGAAAGATATTACTGATAGATAACAATAACGCTCATGACTCTTTGATGAAAAGCCATGAGCGTTGTTTTATTATTCGGTTGAGATTGCCACAGCTCTTACGAGCTTCGCAATGACAATTTATAATCAGGTGAGGGCGGAGCCCTCCCTCAACCATTCACCATTCACCATTCACCATTCGCCATTCACTATTCACCATTCACCACATTCAGCTTACTCCCGATATACGCCAGCAGCTCTTCGCTGCACATCGCGGTGATGTCGTCGGGGGAGTCGGGGAATGCCAGCAGGATCTGATTTTTGTCCCTGACGATGTAGCCTTCGCCGCCGCGTTCGGTGCTGAGCCTGCGCATATTCTCGAGCGTGAGCTTGGAGTTGGAGAACACGCGAGAGAGCACGATGCGCAGGTTATCGTCCTCAAAGGAGTTA
Source organism: uncultured Clostridia bacterium (assembly GCA_946406145.1). Classification (GTDB taxonomy): domain Bacteria; phylum Bacillota; class Clostridia; order Oscillospirales; family Acutalibacteraceae; genus Ruminococcoides. The sequence continues at coordinate 26,776 of CAMJJL010000012.1, forward strand.
AAGCCGCCGATGATGACGGTCAGCGGACACAGCCTGAGACTGCGGCTGACCTGTGTGCCCAGCTCCACGGGCGTAGTGGCAGAGGTGATTTGATGCGCTTCACCGCCGATGGGAGCAAGCGCTTTTTTCAACGCCTTTTCACAGTAGGAGGTTTTTCTTGAAAGGTAAAAAATCAGATTGTACTTCATAGGGGAATCCTTTGCGATCATTGATGTGGTGACGACCTGTCCGAGCGCGCGCTACTCCTTGGCGACAGGGGTGAACTTGGGATAGATATCGATGCCGACGTTCAGATGCTCAAAGTCAACTCCTGCAACGTCCTTGTCCCAGCCGTCGAACACATAGGTGTAGAAGTCGTCCTCGGGCATCACGGGCGTACCGTCCGGGGTGGGTACGGGATCACCCTCCTTAACGTTGAAGGCGGCATACTGACTGCCGTCAAAGTTGCGGTAGGTGACGGGGTAGTAGGTGATGACGGGCGGCTCAGTCGGCTTAGGAGCGTTTTTATCGGGCTTTTCGGTAGGAGGCTCCGTGGGATTGGACGCGATCGTTGCGGTCAGATCCTCTGAGCCCTCCAGGTTGCCCTTGCCGTCGTACCAGTCGACAAGACCCTTGGCGTTCGCTGTCTTGAAGGTCAGCGGCTCGGGACGGGTACCGCCGTAGCGCTGATAGTAGACGTCGGGGAACAGCGGTTCATCATTGTACGAGGCAAGGCTCACATCAACATTGGTATCCTCACCGGGTCGCACCTTACGCGCGACGACCACCAGTCGCCACTGATAGAACTCATAGCAGCAGGTGGACAGGGTGATGATCGGATCGTTCTCGTTACAGGTGACGGGAATGTCGAAGAACGAGCGCACACGCGTGTTGTAGACAAAGTTCATATACTCCGCGTCGGAGTTGAAGTCGCCCTGCATGTAGTTGAAGAACTCACCGTGCTCATAGCGTGTCGAGGTCTTGAACACGGAGATGATCTTGTATTTTGCGTCACCGTCGGGGGTGTTGAAGGTGATGACGGGATGATCCTGATAGAATTCGAGATCGCCCTTGAGGTCGCCCTTGGGAGAGTAGCCTAAGAGTCCTGCGAACATACTGCCGTCGAGCATATCGTGACCGTGCATGATGACGTTGCGCGATTTCTCACCCTCGGTGGAGCGGTAGTCGATGAAGATGCTGCCGTACTCGGAGCTTTCCTCCTTATAGGTGCGCTTGATGTAGTATTGGTTGTAGCGGTCGTCACCCTCGTGGTAGAGCACGGGGTAATCGATCTTGGTGTCGGGGATGGTGATCCAGCCGACGATCTCTTCATTGATCTCCTTGAGTGCGTCCCAATCCTGCTCGGGTCCCGATTCCTCGCCGCTGTCTTTATCCTTGTTGTGGGCGATGGTCTGGATCTCGCTGGTGACCGCGTTGTTGCGCATCGGACCGAAGATGTAGAATTCGAGCACATAGATCAATGCGGCGATGAACGCGACGATCGCGACCAGCACGATGATCTTGCGGATCTTTTGCTTTTTGGTATCTCCCTTTTGAGGGATAAAGGAACGGATAAAGCCTTGCTTCTTTTTCGGTGCGGCGGCGCCTGCCGGATCGAGATGGTTCAGTCCGGCGTCGACCTCGTTGCCGCTCGCGTCATAGAACGCGACGCCGTCGGGGTATTTTTCCGCATATTCGGAGAACACGTCGTTCGCGCCTGCGATACCGCCTCGGATCAGCTCCTTGAGTCCTGTTCCCGTCAGAGATGCGTTGGGCAGCGCGATAAAGCGCTTTCCTGCGTACGAGAAGCAGTAGCCTTTATAGCCGTTGCCCAGATCGCCGACGGAGGAGACCTTGAGCTTCGGGGTCAGCTCCTTGTGCTGATCGTCGAGCGGAATCCCCGATTCGATGCTGTCGACCGTCTTGTAGAACACCTTGCGAAAGGCGCTGTTGTCGGATGAATCGAGCGCGTTGACAAACAGGAACAGATCGCTCTCGTTTGCGCTGAGCTTTTCGGTGATCAGCTTCTCCAGCTTCTTTGCGTCTGCGCTGCATTCGGTGGTGTGCTGCAGCGCGATGCCGTCCGCCTCGAGCGCGGCGGTTATCTCAGTCGCTGAGTCGCGATACGCCTGTGCGTCTGCTTTATTCTTTTGGATGGAGAATAATTCACATTTGAACATATCGTTTCCTTCTTATTCGGAGTAGGGTGGAAGCGCCGCCTGATCGATCCTTTGGATCGTAAGATCATTTGGGCTCGGCGCAGATAACGGTGTAGTCGCCCTCGGTCGCGACCTTAGCGGTGTAGCTCTTGCCGTCGGAGGTAAAGCTGACGGAGTCCTTCTTGAGGTCGTCTGCAGTGAGATTGATGATATCCGGCGCGTCGGACTTGATTACGCCTTCAACAGTAGAGCTGACGACAGCGTTGTCCTTGATGACGATCATGTTGTTACCGCATTTCTCAGCGAGGTTGTCGCCGTTGACGTCGGCATATTCGTCGGTCTTCAAGCCGATGATGACAACGCCGGTGCCGTCGGTGCGCTTGACGCCTGCCATCAGGCTGTAGGTGTTATCCTCGGCGATATAGACAGGGTCGGTCATCTGCTTGTCGGCGATATTTCTGACAATGCCGGCAAAGACGCTCTTGTCCTCGATGTCCTTGAGATTCTTGTCCTTCTCGCCTGCCGGATAGGATCCGACAACGGTACGGGTCTCATCCGCTACGGTCAGACTGTCAAGCGAAAGCGTCTTGGCGATCTTCTCATAATCCTCGTCAGTGCTGTCCTTGGTAATCATCATCGCGGCAAGGTTCGCCTTGTTGAAAATGCTGTCGGCAAATTTAGCGTTGTTGCGTCTTTCATAGTGGGCGAAATCCGAGACCTTGCCTTTGGCGTATTCCAGATTGGCGGATAAACCCTTGCTGACATTACAGCCTGCAAGGAGGGCACCGATCAGGACGATTGCTGCTGCGATTGTGAATACTTTTTTCATGACAAATCCTTTCCGAAAGAGTTTCTCTTTCATGCATTTATTGACAGAAAAGTGCGCTCTTTTCTGTTAGTTCCCTAAAAGAATGATGCGGTGTTGCCTTAAAAATCGATGGTCTTGACCGTGGTGTTTTGGATCGCTTCTTCAATCAGCTCGTCAAGCTGCGCTTCACGCTCCGCCTGTTCGACAAAATGCAGGATGGGCTTGGTACGCGGATGCTTGGGCGTGAAGATGGTGCAGCAATCCTCATACGGTTCGATGGAGGTTTCAAAGGTGCCGATGCGGCGTGAGATATTGATGATCTCCTGCTTGTCCATGCCGATCAGCGGACGGAACACGATCTTGCCTGCGGCGGCATTGGTACAATTCAGCGCGTACATCGTCTGTGACGCGACCTGACCGAGGCTCTCGCCCGTGATCAGCGCGCCGGATTTGGTCTGTTCGGCAACGCGTGTGGCGATCTTCATCATCACGCGTCGGAGCAGGATGGTGAACAGCTCCTCGGGACAGCGATCGCGCATGGTCTCCTGCACCTTGGTCAGCGGTACGGTGTGCATCTCGATGGAGCCTGCGAATCGACTGACCTCTTGCAGCAGCTTTTCGACCTTCAATCGCGCGCGCTCGGAGGTGTAGGGCGGAGATTCAAAGTGCACCGCGTTGAGTTTCAGTCCGCGTTTTGCCATCATATAGGCGGCGACAGGGGAGTCGATACCGCCGCTGATGAGGACAGTCGCGAGCCCTGAGGTGCCGACGGGCATGCCGCCCTGTCCGCGAATGGTCGCGCATCGGATATAAGCGCCGAAGTCGCGTACCTCGACGGTGACGGTCACTTCGGGATGCTTGACGTCCACCTTGAGATGGGGGCATGCCTCCAGCAGCTTGCCGCCGACCTGTGCCGAGATCTCGGGGGATTTGTAGGGGAAGCGCTTGTCGGAGCGCTTTGATTCAACCTTGAAGGTTTTGGCGTCTTCTAAGTATTCCTTGCAGTAGAGGGGTGCTTTTGCGAGGATATCGTCGAGCGTTTTGTCACACACGCACGCGCGTGAGAAGGTGACGATGCCGAACACCTCCGAGATACGCTCGCATACGTCGTCAAGGTCGGTATCCTCGGACTGCGGAATGACGTAGATGGTGGACTGGGCGATCTTGATGGTGAACTTGCCCAGTCCGCGCAGGCGGTATTTGATGTTTTTGATAAGTACGTCCTCAAACGCACGGCGGTTGAGTCCCTTGAGGACCATTTCGCCTAATTTTATCAATATAATTTCTTGCATAATATCTTCCTTTTTACAGCCTTCCCCTTGAGGGGAAGGTGTCACCGCAGGGTGACGGATGAGGTGGAAACATTTCTGATATATGACTATAATTGATGGGCGGAAAAGTTTCCACCTCATCCGACCAATTTGCCGATGATGGCAAATTGCCCACCTTCCCCTCAAGGGGAAGGCTTCTGTTTCTTTTGCAGCGTTGCGATACCGCTTTTCAGTCCTTCGATCAGCGCGTCGATATCTTCCGTGGTGTTATATCGGGAAAAGCTGATTCTGAGGGAGCTGTCAATGCGGTCATCGGGCAGCCCCATCGCCTCGAGCACGTAACTGCGCTTGCCCTTGGCACAGGCGCTGGACGAGCTGACATATACGCCCTTTTCCTCCAGATGGTGGAGCATGGTTTCCGATCGGATGCCCGCGACGGAAATGTTGATGATATACGGCAGAGCGTCGATGGGGGAGTTGACGGAAATACCGTCGATCGCCTGCAGCTGATCGAGCGCGTAGCGGTTCAGTTCCTTGATTTGATCAGTGTGATGTGATAAATCAGGAAAAACAGCCGCGGCTGCCGCAGCGCCGAAGGCGGCGATCAGAGGTGCGCTTTCCGTGCCCGGACGGAGCTTCTTTTGCTGTTCTCCGCCGTACAGAAGCGGCAGAATACGCGCCCCGTCGCGGATGTACAGCGCGCCGCAGCCCTTCGCGCCGTGGATCTTGTGTGCGCTGACGCTCATCAGATCGGCGCCGAGCTTCTTCGGTCTTATCGGCATTTTGCCGTATGCCTGCACCGCGTCGGTGTGGAACAGCGCTTCGGGACAGTTTTTATGTACCAGCTTCGCGATCCGCTCGATCGGCTGGACGGCGCCTGTCTCGTTGTTCACCGTCATGATACTGACGAGGATGGTTTTATCGGTGAGCAGCGCTTTGAATACGTCGATATCGACAATGCCCTGTTCGGTGACAGGGGCGAATTGTACGTCATAGCCCAGCTCGCTGAGCCGCTTGGCGCTTTCATACACGGAGCTGTGCTCGATCGCAGAGACGATCACGCGATCGCCGCGCCGTTTGAGCGCCTGTGCCGCGCCGAACAGTACGGTATTGTTCGCTTCGGTACCGCCCGAGGTGAAGCAGATGGTTTTCGGTTGTACCGACAGTGAGTCGGCAATGATCCCGCGCGCTTCTTCTACGGCTTTTTCCGCCTGTATCCCGATCTTGTGCAGGGAGGACGGATTGCCGTAATTCTCACGCATCATGCGGTATGCCGCGTCTGCCGCTTCCTTGCACACCTGTGTAGTGGCGCTGTTATCTAAATAATGGATGTTCATATCATGTTTCTTTCATTCGGAATATTCGGTTGAGATTCCCACAGTCGCGCGACACATGTGCCGACGCTCCCTCGGAATGACAAATTAATCGGTTGAGATTGCCGCAGTCGCGCGACACATATGGCGGCGCTCCCTCGGAATGACCGTATTAAATCATTATAATTATATATCTATATAGCGATAAAAACAAGAAGCAGATTAAAATTTTTGTTGAATAATTTATGAACGTGGGCGGATACTAGTTTCGGTGATACGATGACGAAAGAAAACTATTCCGAATTGGTCAAAAAGCGTTCGCGCAACAGCAATATTTGGCTCGACTGCCTGAAGGCGTTTTTGATCGGCGGCGCGATCTGCGCGATAGGGCAGGGGATACTGGAGCTCTTTCTCGCACTGGAGATAGCGGAGAACGACGCAAAGACCCTGACCTCGGTATCGCTGATCTTCATCGGCGTACTGCTTACGGCGCTCCATCAGTATGAGCGGCTTGCCAAGTACGGCGGCGCGGGAACACTGGTGCCGATCACGGGCTTTGCGAACGCCATGAGCTCGCCGGCGATCGAGTTCAAGGCGGAGGGGTTGATCACCGGACTGGCGGCAAAGATGTTCATCATCGCCGGTCCCGTGCTGGTATACGGCACCTCCGCCGCCGTGATCTACGGATTTATCTACTGGCTGACGACGATGTGATACGTTGCGTGCATACCTCCCGACGATGGGTAAGGTCACTGTGTCTATGACCGAAGGAATATGCAGATAAGAATTGCCCTGTATGCGTTCGGCATACAGGGCGTTTTGCGTTATTTGATCGGAATGATGCTGATCTCACCGGAGTTAAGGGTGGTGCGTTCGCCGTTTTCTTCGACGATCAGTCCGCCGTCGGCATCGATATCGACAGCGGTTGCGGTATGGATCATATCGTTCTGCGTGTAGCGGACGGCTCTGCCGATGCAGAAGTTCCGTTCCTTGTATTTTTCTAATATAGAATTATTATCCGGATGGCGGTAGTAATCGATCAGCTTTGCCGTGATGGTGCCGCACAGAGTGTTGATCTCAAGTTCGCCGAGGTTGCCTGCGTTCGCGGCGAATTCATCGGGGAATCGCTTTGTGCACAGGTTCATCCCGATCCCGATGATCACGGCGTGGGGACGGTTGTCGCTGTCGCTGACCAGCTCGGTCAGGATGCCTGCCGCCTTTTTGCCGTCCGCATAGATATCGTTGACCCATTTGATCGCGGGCTGAACATCACTCAGCGCGCCGACGGCTTCACAAACCGCTACGGCGGCGGCACAGGTGATCTTCTGTACGCTCGCGGCAGGCGCGGACAGGGGGAGGGAGAGGGTCATGTACAGCCCCGTGTCCTTGGGGGAGTAGAAGCTGTGACCGTGTCTGCCGCGACCGGCGGTCTGATGGGTCGCGGCGTAGAGGCAGATGCCGCTGTCTGCGCGGCGTTTCGCTTCATTATTGGTGGAGTCGATACTGTCATACACGCGGATCGTGACAGGATCGGAACAATATGCTTGGATTTTTTCGGGATTGAGCTTCATTCGTCACTTTCCTTACAGGGAGAAGGTGCTTTTCTCCCGTGATATTAGTACAATGTTTCATAAAATATAGGCGGAGCAGAAAGGAATTGTATACTTTTCATAAACGACGCCCGAAAAGCGTCGGATAAAACATTAAACGCAGTCGGGTGTTCCTTACACTTTCGAGAACAAAAGAATTTCCATTATAATTGCAAATTAGAATTAAAAGCAAATAAATTCAAAAAATCTATTGACATTCTTGACAAAATCATTTAAACTACTAGAATGTATCATTATGGGAACATTTACGCCTGTTGTGTCAGACGGATTTTTCGACAAAGTATCATAGCAAAGTCGGAGCCGTTTGTCAAGAGGCAAATTGGATACAATCTTGTCACTATTCAAATGTCATTGCGCGCCTCGTGATTGAGGCGCGGCAATCTCAACCGACTGCGACAGCTTTGTGATCCAACCATGTTTTCCGTGAACTATCAAAAGAAGGAGTGATGTGCTTTTGGTCAATGTCAAAGATGTCAAATTGGGCAAAGCAGAGCGTAAGAGCTTCGGCAAAATTGAAGACGTCATCAATATGCCGAACCTTATCGAGATCCAGAAAAAATCCTATCAGTGGTTCCTCGAGGAGGGACTCAAGGAGGTCTTCAAGGATGTCTCGGGTATCAACGACTACCAGAACAACCTTGTGCTCGACTTCATTGATTATTCCCTCGATGTGGATCATCCGAACTATTCGGTCATCGAATGTAAGGAGAGAGACGCGACATATTCCGCGGCGCTGCGTGTTACCGCGCGTCTGCTGAATAAGGAGACCGGTGAGATCAAGGAGAGCAACGTCTTTATGGGTGACTTTCCCCTGATGACCGATTCCGGTACCTTCGTTATCAACGGCGCTGAGCGTGTTATCGTATCTCAGCTCGTTCGTTCTCCGGGCGTATATTATAAGATGAGCCACGACAAGACCGGTAAGGAGCTGTTCTCCTCCACCGTCATCCCGAACCGCGGCGCATGGCTGGAGTATGAGAACGACGTCAACGATGTGTTCTATGTCCGTATCGATAAGAACCGCAAGCTGCCGATCACCGTCTTTTTGCGCGCCTTAGGTCTGGGTACCGACGGCGATATCGTCGAGATGTTCGGTGACGACAAGCGCATCAAAGCGACCTTTGAAAAGGACGGCTGCAAGAGCGTTGAGGACGGTCTGATCGAAGTATACCGCAAGCTGCGCCCCTCTGAGCCTCCCACCATCGAGAGCGCTCAAACGCACATCAATAACCTCTTCTTTGACCCGAGGCGTTACGATATGTCGCGCGTCGGCAGATATAAATACAACAAAAAGCTGAATCTTGCCGGTCGTATCACCGATCATACCCTGACTCAGCCCGTTGTCGCTCCGCGCACCGGCGAGGTGCTGGCACAGCGCGGCGATACCGTCACCCGTGAAATGGCGGCACAGATCGACAACGCCGGCGTCAAGTTCGTTTACATTGCCGCTGAGGACGGTCACGAGATCAAGGTGCTCTCTAACGGCATGGTCGACATCAACGCGTATGTTGATTTTGACTGCACCGCACTCGGCGTCAAGGAGCGCGTATCCTTTGACGTACTGTGCGAGATCCTCGACTCCTGCGAGAGCGAGGAGGAGCTCAAGGCTGAGATCGAGCGCCGCGCAGGCGAGCTTGTTCCCAATCACATCACGGTCGAAGATATCTTTGCTTCCGTCAACTACATGAACTGCCTCGCGGAGCATATCGGTACCACCGATGATATCGACCATCTGGGCAACCGCCGCATCCGCTGCGTCGGCGAGCTGCTGCAGAACCAGTTCCGCATCGGCTTCAGCCGTTTAGAGCGCGTGATCCGTGAGCGCATGACCCTGCAGGCGCAGGATCCCGAGGCGCTCTCTCCGGCTACGCTGATCAATATCCGTCCCGTGACCGCGGCGATCAAGGAATTCTTCGGTTCCTCTCCGCTGTCCCAGTTTATGGACCAGAACAATCCCCTCGCCGAGCTGACACATAAAAGACGTCTGTCAGCCCTGGGTCCCGGCGGTCTGAGCCGAGACAGAGCCGGATTCGAGGTGCGTGACGTACATTATACCCACTACGGACGTATGTGTCCTATCGAGACCCCTGAAGGCCCCAACATCGGTCTGATCTCCTATCTCGCGACCTTCGCGAAGATCAACGAGTATGGCTTTGTGGAGACTCCCTTCCGCAAGATCGATAAAGAGACCGGCATCGTTACCAAGGAAGTTGTCTATATGACCGCCGACATGGAGGACGAGTTCTATGTCGCACAGGCGAATGAGCCCCTTGATGAAGAAGGCCGTTTCGTGCATAAAAAGGTCGTCGGCCGTCATAAGGACGGATTCGTCGAGCTCAAAGCATCCAAGTTTGATTACATGGACGTCAGCCCTCGCATGGTCGTTTCCGTCGCTACCGCGATGATCCCGTTCCTCGAGAACGATGACGCAAACCGTGCGCTGATGGGCGCGAACATGCAGCGTCAGGCTGTTCCGCTGATGGTCACCGAATCTCCGATCGTCGGTACCGGTATGGAATACAAGGCAGGTACCGACTCCGGCGTCTGCGTGCTGGCAGATGACGACGGTACCGTTATGAGCGTTGACGCGAACCATATCACCGTTCAGTATGATAACGGCAAGGTCAAGGAGCACGAGGTCATCAAATTCCTCAGATCCAACCAGGGCACCTGTATCAACCAGATCCCGATCGTCGAGCGCGGACAGCGCGTCGTCAAGGGCGAGGTGCTCGCTGACGGTCCCGCTACCAAGAACGGCGAGATCTCCTTGGGTAAGAACGCTCTGATCGGCTTTATGACCTGGGAAGGCTACAACTACGAGGACGCGGTACTGATCAACGAAAAGATCGTCCGCGACGACGTATATACCTCTATCCATATCGAAGAGTATGAGATCGACGCACGTGATACGAAGCTCGGACCCGAAGAGATCACCCGTGATATCCCGAATGTCGGTGAGGATATGCTCAAGGATCTGGACGAGAACGGTATCATCCACATCGGCGCCGAGGTTCATGCCGGCGATATTCTGGTCGGCAAGGTCACGCCCAAGGGCGAGACCGAGCTGACCGCCGAGGAGCGCCTGCTGCGCGCCATCTTCGGCGAAAAGGCGCGTGAGGTCAGAGATACCTCCCTGCGCGTACCTCACGGCGAGAGCGGTATCGTTGTCGACGTCAAGGTGTTCACACGCGAGGACAGCCGCGATGAGCTGCAGCCCGGCGTGAACAAGGTCGTCCGCTGCTATCTGGCGCAGAAGCGCAAGATCTCGGTCGGCGATAAGATGGCGGGTCGTCACGGTAACAAGGGTGTCGTATCGCGCATCCTGCCGCAGGAGGATATGCCCTTCCTGCCCGACGGTACTCCGCTGGATATCGTCCTCAACCCCCTGGGCGTACCTTCCCGTATGAACATCGGTCAGGTGCTCGAGGTTCACCTCGGCTACGCTTGTAAGGCGCTTGGCTGGAAGATCATGACTCCCGTATTCGACGGCGCTCATGAGCAGGACATCTTTGAGCTGTTCGAGCGTATCAGAGATAAAGAAGATTACAAAGATATGCGCGACGAGACCGGTATCGACTTCGGCGAATGCTTCCGTCAGAACGGTATCTCCATGGAGTGTAAGACCCGTCTGCGTGACGGCAGAACCGGCGAGTTCTTCGATAACCCCGTCACCGTCGGTTATATGTACTATCTCAAGCTGCATCATCTTGTCGATGATAAGATCCACGCGCGTTCCACCGGTCCGTACAGCCTGGTCACCCAGCAGCCGCTGGGCGGTAAAGCGCAGTTCGGCGGTCAGCGCTTCGGTGAGATGGAAGTCTGGGCGCTGGAGGCTTACGGCGCCGCTTACACCCTGCAGGAGATCCTGACCGTGAAGTCCGACGACGTTGTCGGTCGTGTCAAGGCGTATGAATCCATCGTCAAGGGTCAGAACATCCCGACCCCGGGTATCCCCGAGTCCTTCAAGGTTCTGATCAAAGAGCTGCAGAGCCTGTCGCTCGACGTCCGCGTACTCAACGACGAGGGTGAGGAGATCGACCTCAAACAGCATTTCGAGGAGGATGACGATATCGTTGTCGCATCCGATGACGAGACGCTCGAGGAGGATACGGTCATGACCTCGATGGACGGCTTCCTGCTCGATGAGGATCAGGATGAAGAGGGCAACATGTTCGATGAGAATTCCATCTATGAGGATCAGGACGACATGCTCGATTATGACGATTTCGGATCCGACGAAGTTTAAAAAGGAGGGGCTAACATGGATAATAATGTATTTGATTCAATCAAAATCGGTCTTGCTTCTCCCGATCAAATAAGAGAATGGTCTTACGGCGAGGTCAAAAAGCCGGAGACGATCAACTACAGGACCTTAAAGCCGGAGCGCGACGGCTTATTCTGTGAGCGCATTTTCGGACCGACCAAGGACTGGGAGTGCCACTGCGGTAAGTACAAGCGCATCCGCTTCAAGGGCAAGATCTGTGACCGCTGCGGCGTTGAGGTCACTCGCGCCAAGGTCAGACGTGAGCGCATGGGTCATATCGAGCTCGCCGCTCCCGTATCTCACATCTGGTACTTCAAGGGTATTCCGTCCCGTATCTCTCTGATGCTGGACATCTCCCCGAGAACGCTGGAGAAGGTGCTTTACTTCTCCTCCTACATCGTCACCGATCCCGGCGACGCGCGTGAGCTCTCCAAGCTCCAGCTCCTGAGTGAGCAGGAGTACCGTGATATGAAGGAAAAGTACGAGGATGATTTCTCCGCGGGCATGGGCGCCGAGGCGATCCGTGAGCTGCTCGCTGAGATCGATCTGGAGGCGCTTTCCGCTGAGATCAAGGAGGAGCTCGAAAACTGCTCCACCTCTCAGAAACGGGCCCGCCTTTCTAAAAGACTCGAGGTCGTTGAGGCGTTCCGCCTCTCCGGCAACCGTCCCGAGTGGATGATCATGGAGGTTCTCCCGGTCATTCCTCCGGATATCCGACCCATGGTACAGCTCGACGGCGGCCGTTTTGCGACCTCCGATCTGAACGATCTGTATCGCCGTGTCATCAACCGTAACAACCGTCTCGCAAGACTCCTTGAGTTAGAGGCGCCCGATATCATCATCCGCAATGAGAAACGTATGCTGCAGGAAGCGGTAGACGCGCTGATCGACAACGGTCGCCGCGGCCGTCCCGTTACCGGACCCTCCAACCGTTCCCTCAAGTCCCTGTCCGATATGCTCAAGGGTAAACAGGGTCGTTTCCGTCAGAACCTGCTGGGTAAGCGTGTCGACTACTCCGGTCGTTCCGTTATCGTCGTCGGTCCTGAGCTGAAGATGTACCAGTGCGGTCTGCCCAAGGAGATGGCGCTCGAGCTGTTCAAGCCCTTTGTCATGAAGCGACTGGTCGAGACCAAGGTTTCTCAGAATATCAAGGCGGCTCGTAAGGCGGTCGAAAGAGCGAAGCCCGAGGTTTGGGACGCGCTCGAGGTCGTCATCAAGGGCCATCCGGTTCTCCTCAACCGTGCGCCTACCCTGCACAGACTGGGTATCCAGGCGTTTGAGCCGGTACTCGTTGAGGGTCGCGCGTTAAAGCTCCATCCGCTGGTATGTACCGCGTACAACGCCGACTTCGACGGCGACCAGATGGCGGTGCACGTACCGCTTTCCGCCGAGGCACAGGCTGAGGCTCGTTTCCTCATGCTGGCTGCCGGCAACCTTTTGAAGCCCTCCGACGGTAAGCCTGTTGTCGTTCCGACGCAGGATATGGTACTCGGTTCCTACTATCTGACGCTCGATAAGGACGGCGAGCCCGGTGAGGGTAAGGCGTTCAAGGATATCGACGAGGCGCTGATGGCGTACCAGACCGGTATTCTGACCCTGCACAGCAAGATCAAGGTCAGACGCGAGGTCGAGGCGGACGGCGAGATGAAGAGCGCGATCATCGACACCACCGTCGGTAAGATCATCTTCAACCGTGCCGTTCCGCAGGATCTGGGCTTTGTTGACAGAACCAAGGAAGAGAACGTCTGCAAGTTTGAGGTCGACTTCCTCGTCGGCAAGAAGCAGCTCGGAAAGATCATCGACGCCTGCATCCGCGTCCACGGTACCGAGGTCACCGCTGAGGTGCTCGATAACGTCAAGGCGCAGGGCTACAAATACTCCACCATCGGCGCGATCACCGTCGCGGTTTGTGACGCGACCATTCCGCCCGAGAAGAAGGAGATCATCGAAAAGGCGGAGGCGGACGTCGACGCGATCCGCGAAGAGTTCAACATGGGTCTGCGTTCCGATCAGGAGAGATACGAGAAGGTGCTCTCTATCTGGGAAAAGGCGACCAACGATGTTACCGATAAGCTCCAGGATAACCTGGACAGATATAATCCGATCTACATGATGGCAGATTCCGGCGCGCGTGGTTCCATGAGCCAGATCCGTCAGCTCGCGGGTATGCGCGGACTGATCGCGAACACCTCCGGTAAGACCATCGAGATCCCGATCCGCGCGAACTACCGTGAAGGTCTGAACATCCTGGAATACTTCATTTCCTCCCGTGGTGCGCGTAAAGGCTTGGCTGATACCGCGCTGCGTACCGCTGACTCGGGTTATCTGACCCGTCGTCTGGTCGATGTATCGCAGGAGGTCATCATCCGTGATGAGGACTGCCATGCCAACGAAGGTCTTGAGGTCTTTGACATCAAGGCAGGTAAGCAGGTCATCGAAGAGATGCACGAGCGCCTGATGGGTCGTTACCTTGTTCGCGATTTTTGTGACGAGAACGGCAACGTGCTGGTATCCAAGGATCAGCTCATGGGTGAGCGTGAGGCGGATATCATCTGCAGCTCCGGCGTGGAGAGCATCGAGATCCGCTCCATCCTCGCGTGCCGCTCCAAGCACGGCGTCTGCAAGAAGTGCTACGGCGCGAACCTTGCGAACGGTCAGCCTGTCACCGTCGGCGAGGCGGTCGGTATCATCGCCGCCCAGTCCATCGGTGAACCCGGTACACAGCTGACGATGCGTACCTTCCATACCGGCGGTGTTGCGTCGGCGGAGGATATCACACAGGGTCTGCCCCGTGTTGAAGAGCTGTTCGAGACCCGTAAGCCGAAGAACCTCGCGATCATTTCCGAGATCGAGGGCGACGTTCGCTTTGAGGAGATCAAGAACACCCGTCACGCGATCATATACAATACCGAGACTGCTGAGGAAAAGAGCTATCTGATCCCCTTCGGCTTCCGTGTCGCGGTCGAGGAAGGTCAGCACATCAACAAGGGTGACAAGATCACCGACGGTGCTGTCAATCCCCACGATATTCTTGACATCATGGGCACCAACGCGGTTCAGGACTACCTGATCAGCGAGGTACAGAGTACCTACCGCTTGCAGGGTGTTGATATCAACGATAAGCATATCGAGGTTATCGTGCGCCAGATGCTCAAGAAGGTCAGAGTGGACGATCCGGGCTCGACCGACTTCATGCCCGGTCAGATGTACAACCGTACGGATGTTCTTTATGCGAATAAAGAAATAAAAGAGCGTATCGCCAACGGCGAGGAGGGTCTCAGAGAGGCCACCTGGACACAGCTGCTGCTGGGTATCACCAAGGCGTCGCTTGCGACCGACAGCTTCCTGTCCGCCGCATCCTTCCAGGAGACCACCCGTGTGCTCACCGATGCCGCGATCAAGGGCAAGGTCGATCCGCTGGTCGGTTTGAAGGAGAATGTTCTGATCGGTAAGCTGGTTCCTGCCGGTACCGGTATGACCCGATACAACAACATCGAGCTGGAGGAGAATTATATCCCCGCAGTTCCTGCTGCTCCGACAGAAGAATAATCATATCATATGAGCCTCCGTTTTGGGGGCTCATTTTTCTTTGTCAGAATTATTGAAAAATTTTACCATATATTGTGCAAATCATCCAAAAACAGGATGGATTTTTCTATACCTACATTGCGATAAAAGAGACGGAGATTTATTGAAAAGATTACGCTATTGTAATATAATAATTACAATAGCGTGAGTGTACCCGAAGTGTATGCTATGTTAAATTGAACGAGCCTGTGTTGCTGTTTTTCGGCCGTGCAGGCAGCAATTTAGGAGGAGATAACATGAGAAAATGTAAGCAGGTCGTCAGTATGCTCCTGGTGCTTTGCATGATGTTTGCGGTCATATCCGTCGGCATCGTACAGGGCGCGGCGGCTGATGGCGACGGTATTTACGCAGATCCGCCGAGTGAACCGGCGCTTTTGGGCGACGTTAACCGCGATGGCAGGATTAACGGCGACGATGTCCTTGTGCTCAGAAAATCGATAACGCATAATTTCACTGCCGGATATCTTGACTATACGAAAATGTCCAGGAATTCCATTGATTTCAAGGTAGCCGACTGCTTTAAGGATGAAGAATACGGCATTGAGGAGAAGATCGACGGAAACGATGTTCTGCTTCTCAGACAGTATATTGTTCATAAACCCGAAGCAATGGACAAGGGTATCGGCGAGCCGGTCTATGTCGATCCTACCGAACCTCCGACACAGGCTCCTACCGATGCCTCTACGGCCGCTACGATCACGATCTACGGTCTGAACGGTCAGAGCGAGACCAAAGAATTCAATGTCGGCGACAGCTTTGTTGTTTATACTTCGCTGAATGTGAAGAAGTCCGGCAACGATGTTCAGATCGCTGCCGCAAGCGGTGATCAGAACTTTACCGATTCTGTTCTGACATTGACGAGCACGATCGATAGTGAACAGCTCTTTACCGATTCCGATACCGTATTCCCGGTATTCGGCAATGAGGCGATGGGTCGACTGAGAGGAGAAGGCTGGGTTCAGTATAACGCCTCTACTCCCGGCGTTAACAACGGTTTTGTTTTCGACTCCGACGACGATCTGGTGATCGTTACGGAGTATACCGTCACCAAAGGCGGTACCGGAGAAGTCAGAAACGCGCTGTCTTATCTGGCGGCTGCCGATATCGATTTGACCGGATTGGTCAAAGAGGGCGCTGTCGCTTCCGGCGTTGATCTGACTGTTAACGCTACCTTTGAGAAGCCTATGCCTGCTGCCACTGAGGCTCCGACACAGGCTCCCAAGCCCACTACAGCGCCGACACAGGCTCCCAAGCCTACTACAGCGCCGACACAGGCTCCCAAGCCTACTACAGCGCCGACACAGGCGCCCAAGCCCACCACAGCGCCGACACAGGCGCCCAAGCCCACCACAGCGCCGACACAGGCTCAGGATAAAGCAATCGTCACCGTCTACGGCTTAGACGGTAGGTTTGAGACCAAGGAATTCAACGTAGGCGAGGATTTCTGTGTTTATACTACGCTGAATGCTTCTCAGATCAACAGTGGTAAAATCGGCTCGATCAACGGCTGTCAGCTCTATCCGAATGCTATGATCAAGCTCATAGATGAGTACGACGAGGAAGGTATCATTGATCTTGAAGATATGTTCCCGATCACCGGAAACTCGACAATGGCAAGCGGACATCATACCAGTCTGGAGGATCTGGAGGGACCTGTCGGAGAAAGATTCAATCACGATCCCACCAGAGGTACAGTAGCTTACACTGCTTCCATCGCATCCAGCAGAGGCTTCCGCTTCGATAGTAATGATGATATCCTGATTAAGACGCATTATCAGGTCACCGCACTAGGTGAGGCAGCTATCACCAATGAAATGAGAACGCTGAGTGCGTCCGATGATTCTTTGACTCAGTTGATTGAAGAGTGGGAGATCGTCAATCCCAATTTCAGACTCCACGCATCATTCTTACCGCCTGATCAGCAGCCGACAGACGGTCCCATGCCTACGGTAGCGCCGACTCAGGCTCCGAAGCCCACTCAGGCTCCGACACAGGCGCCCAAGCCCACCACAGCGCCGACACAGGCGCCCAAGCCCACTCAGGCTCCGACCGAGCCTGCTCCTGAGGATACCTACATTGTAGCGGGTAACGCTACCGCTATCTTCGGAACCTCCTGGAACGGCAACGATACTGGCAATACAATGACTAAAGGCAGCGACGGTATCTATACCAAGCAGTATACCATAGGCACAGCCATGAAGGACGTACAGCTCAAGGCTGTCAAGAACGGCACCACCTGGATCGGCGACGAGACAGGCAACAACGTTACCTTCAACCTGACCGGCGCAGGTACCTTCACCGTATATTGTGACGGCACCAAGACATGGGTAGACGGCGATATCGTCACCTATGATGAGGGTCTGGATGTACAGTCTGTCACCGCGGTAGGTAACGGTTCCTTAGACGGCGACAACTGGCTGAATAACATCAACTGGGATCCGGCTGCTGCAGCGAACCATATGACCGAGGTTTCTGACGGCGTATACGAGATCGAGTACACACTCGGCGAGTATGACACCAGTGATCCTGAGTTCAAGTTCGCGGTCAACGACGCATGGACCCACAACTTCGGTCTGGGCGATAACGGCGTCATCGCAAACGGCGTAACCACCGACGCGATCTACAACGGTTCCAAGAACCTGAAGATCGAGGGTCTCGAGCCCGGCACCACCATCAAGATGCAGCTCGACCTGACCGGCTTTGACTTCACCACCAAGACCGGTGCGAAGATGACCGTCACATGGACTGCTCCCACGCCGACACAGGCGCCGACACAGGCACCCAAGCCTACGGTAGCGCCGACACAGGCACCCAAGCCTACGGTAGCGCCGACTCAGGCTCCTAAGCCTACTGTTGCTCCGACTCAGGCGCCAAAGCCCACCACAGCGCCGACACAGGCGCCCAAGCCCACTACAGCTCCGACTCAGGCTCCCAAGCCTACCACAGCTCCGACTGAGGCTCCCAAGCCTACCACAGCGCCGACACAGGCGCCGACACAGCCTCAGGGCAAGGCGACCGTCACCGTCTACGGCTTAGACGGTAGGCCTGAGACCAAAGAGTTCAACGTAGGCGACGATTTCTATGTTTACACTACGCTGAATGCTTCTCAGATCAACAGCGGTAAGATCGGCTCGATCAACGGCTGTCAGCTCTATCCGAATGCTTCGATCAAGCTTATGGATGAGTACAACGAGGACGGTATCGTCAATCTTGAAGAGATGTTCCCTGTTACCGGGGCTGCGACCATGGCGAGCGGACATCATACAACGCTGGCGGATCTGAATGATGAAGTCGGAAATAGATTCAATCACGATTCTACCAGAGGCGTGGTTGCTTACACTGCATCCATCGGATCCAACAGAGGCTTCCGCTTCGATAGTAATGACGATATCCTGATTAAGGTGCATTATCAGGTCACCGCACCCGGTGATGCAGTTATCACCAATGAAATGAGAACGCTGAGTGCGTCCGATGATTCTTTGACTCAGCTGATCGATGAGTGGGAGATCGTCAATCCTAATTTCAGACTCCACGCATCATTCTTACCGCCTGACCAGCAGCCGACAGACGGTCCCGCGCCTACGGTAGCGCCGACTCAGGCGCCGAAGCCTACGGTAGCGCCGACTCAGGCGCCCAAGCCCACTACAGCGCCGACACAGGCGCCCAAGCCTACCACAGCTCCGACTGAGGCTCCCAAGCCTACTCAGGCTCCTACTCAGGCGCCGACACAGCCTCAGGGCAAGGCGACCGTCACCGTCTACGGCTTAGACG
>CAMJJL010000013.1 GCA_946406145.1 uncultured Clostridia bacterium
GCCGAACGGCATGTACGGTGGTGTGAGAGGGCGGATTATTTCCGCCCTACTCGATCATTCAAGTATTGTAATTGTGATAGCATATTCGCAAGTCTTGATTTGCGTGAAATGTTGAAGGCTACCATAATTCTGCTGATTATTGGAGGCTGTTATGCACATTCCGTCATCCGATACCGTTGATATTGAAGTGTTGACCTTTGCGGACGCGATGGTCAGCACCAACAATGATTATGATAAAAACCGTTGGCTGTATGTGCCTGATTTCTACAGCGAATACCGTTATATCCTCGGTACAAGAGGGGAGAGGCCGCTGATCTGTATCGGCATCAATCCCTCTACCGCCGCTCCCGATGATCTGGATAATACGCTCAAATCGGTCGAACGGATCGCGTTGGCGAACGGCTTTGACAGCTTTATCATGTTCAACGTCTACGCCCAGCGCGCCACCAATCCCGATGATATGGAGCGTGAGTGCAATATGCTTCTCCATGAGGAGAACATGAAGGCATTTGACTATATCCTGGGCTTGAGCGATCAGCCTTCGATCTGGGCGGCATGGGGCAATATCATTGAGAAGCGAGCTTATCTGCCTGACTGTGTGCGTTCAATGATCGAGCTCGGAACACAGCACAACGCAAAGTGGTATTCCGCCGGCAAGATCTCAAAAAAGGGGCATCCGCATCATCCGCTCTATCTGCGAAAGGATACCCCTCTCGATCCCTTCGATATCGTGAACTATATTGATACTCTGTGATTTTTATAAGAAATAAGACCTACCGATCGCGGTAGGTCTTATTGTGTATAAAGGTTATTGAGAATCTCGTAAGATCAATTGCGATTGAAGATG
Source organism: uncultured Clostridia bacterium (assembly GCA_946406145.1). Lineage (GTDB taxonomy): Bacteria > Bacillota > Clostridia > Oscillospirales > Acutalibacteraceae > Ruminococcoides. The sequence goes on from CAMJJL010000013.1 coordinate 848, forward strand.
CTTCAATGGATCACAATTTCGCCATTTCTTCTTCGGTGACGAGGGTAATACCGTGGTCGGTGAGGATCTTTTCAGCGGCGGCGTTATCTTCGACACGGAGTACCACATATGCGAACTGCTTGGAAACGGTGATGAACGCGTACATATACTCGATGTTGATGTTATTGTCCGCTAAGATCTTGACGACCTTTGCCAGCGCGCCGGGCTCATCCTGCACGGCTACGCCGACGACCTCGGTGATGGACACGAAAGCGTTCGCGTCATCCAGCGCCTGTTTTGCCTTGGCAATATCGGTGACGATCAGTCGGAAAATACCGAAATCATTGGTATCCGCAACGCTCATCGCGCGGATGTCCACGCCTGCCTTGGCGATCGCGTCGGTAACGGTGACGAGAGTGCCTTCACGGTTTTCTACAAAGATGGATAACTGTTTAATTGCCATAATGTAACTCCTTATGATTGACGGTGGGGAGATTGACCTCCTGATAAATTCCGGATGTGCAGTGATTATGTATGGATACCGAGCTTCTTGCGGTTATCGATGACTCTGACAGCCTTGCCTTCACTGCGCGCGATCGACTTCGGCGCGACCAGACGGATAACAGGGTTGATGCCGAGCATCTCCTTCATCGCGCTCTGGATCTTTTTCTCCTTCTTCGTGATGACCTGCGGCTTATCGGAGAAGTCCTCGGGCAGCATCTCGACACGGATCTCGAAGGTATCGGTGTTGTTCACACGGTCGATCAGGATCTGGTAGTTCGGCGCATAGCCCTTGTTCAACAGAACTGCCTCGATCTGACTGGGGAAGACGTTGACGCCGCGGATGATCATCATGTCATCAGAACGTCCCATCGGCTTGTGCATACGGATGAAGGTTCTGCCGCAAGAGCATTTTTCGCGCGAGAGGACAGTGATATCACGTGTGCGGTAACGGATCAGGGGGAACGCCTCTTTATCGAGTGAGGTGAACACCAGCTCACCCTTGCTGCCCTCGGGGAGCACTTCGCCGGTATCGGGATCGATAATCTCAGCATAAAAGTGATCCTCGTTGATGTGCATACCGTTCTGCTCACAGCATTCAAACGCGACGCCGGGGCCGCTCGACTCGGTCAAGCCGTAGATATCATACGCTTTGATGCCCAGGCTGTTCTCGATGTCGTGGCGCATTTCCTCTGTCCACGGCTCCGCGCCGAAGATACCTGCCTTGAGGCTGTTGTAGCCGGGCTTGTAGCCCTGTTCTTTCAGCGTTTCACCGATATAAGCGGCATAGGAGGGCGTACAGCAAAGAATGCTGGCGTTGAGATCCATCATGAACTGGATCTGTCGATTGGTGTTGCCGCTCGACATGGGCAGGGTCAGACAGCCGACTTTATGGGAGCCGCCGTGCAGACCCGCGCCGCCGGTGAACAGTCCGTAACCGTAGGCCACCTGGACAACATCGCCTTTATCGCCGCCTGCCGCGACGATCGCTCTCGCGCAGCAGTCTTCCCACATATCAACGTCGTTCTGAGTATAGAACGCGACAACGCGTTTGCCGGTGGTACCGGAGGTAGAGTGGATACGTACACAGTTTTTGAGGTCGGTCGCGAGCATTCCGTAGGGATATGCTTCTCTCAGATCGTTTTTGCTCAGGAACGGCAGCTTGCTGATATCCTCCAGACAGGTGATATCCTCGGGCTTGACGCCTTTTTCATCCATCAGATTGCGATAGTATTCGACATTCTCGTATACGTAGCGCACCTGACGGATGAGCTTGTACTCCTGCAGCTTCTTGATCTCGTTGACCGGCATGGTCTCAGCATCGGGCTGATAGAATCGATTCTGCATGGGGCTTCATCCTTTCTTTTATTTTTTCATTATACCAAACTGCTTTTGCATGACATTATAAGGTGATAGTATATACAGATTGTCATTGCGAAGCTCAGAATACTTGTGTTCTGAGCTGTGGCAATCTCAACCGAAATACCGCTATCACCTGATCATCCATAATCTTCAGCAGTTATATCCCAAATCAAACGCTTTTTTGTTGATTGCAACAAACTGCGGCTTGACGCATTTTTCGATAGCGGTGAGCCATTTTTCCTTCGGCATATCAAAGTATTTGGCAAGTCTGCCCATCAGTACGATATTGCACGCTTTGGAGGAGCCTGCTTCATTTGCCAGCGCCAGTGCGTCGATATCATCCACATGGATACCCTTCGCCTTCATCTCATCGATGATCTTATCAGGATAGGCGGCAGAGCCGATAATGACCGGCATGGGATCGATCTGCTGGGTGTTGACGATGATGGTACCGTCCTTCTTGAGGTTCTCCACATAACGAGCCGCCTCGATCTTCTCGAAGGATACGATGAAATCCGCTTCACCGTTTTCGATCACGGGGGAGTAGACCTTTTCGCCGAAGCGCACATAGGTGACGACGGAACCGCCGCGCTGGCTCATTCCGTGTACTTCGGATACTTTTACGTCATAGCCTTCATCGACCAGCAGTCTGCCGAGCAGCTTGGAAGCGAGCAGAGAACCCTGTCCGCCGACGCCGACGATCATAATATTCTTAGTCATTTGAGGGCACCTCGCTTTCAAACGCGTCAAAGGGACACAGCTGAGCGCATACGCCGCATCCGACGCAAAGGGTGGTATCGACAACGGCATGACCGTCACGGAAGGAGATGGACGGACAGCCGAACTTCATACATTTCTTACAGCCGCGGCACTTCTCGGGATCGACGTAGAGCGGCTTTTTGGGTTTGACGTACTTCAAGAGAACACAGGGACGGCGCGAGATGATGACAGAGGGTTCGTTTTTGGCGAGCTCCTCTTTGAGTACCGTCTCACATTCCTCAAGGTGATACGGATCGACCACGCGCACGGAGTTGATGCCGATGCTGCGGCACAGATCCTCGAGGTTGACCTTGCCGGCGGGATCGCCCTTGATGGAGTAGCCGGTGGTCGGATTCTGCTGATGACCCGTCATGCCGGTGATGGAGTTGTCGAGGATGATGACGGTGGAATTGCTCTGGTTATACGCGATGTTGATCAGACCGGTGACGCCGGAGTGCATGAAGGTGGAGTCGCCGATCACGCAGACGGTGCTGTTCTCCGTCTGATCGCCGCCTGCTTTGTTATAGCCGTGCAGACCGGATACCGACGCGCCCATGCAAAGGGTCATATCCAGTGCGTTCAAAGGCGGCGCCGCACCGAGGGTGTAGCAGCCGATATCGCCGAGTACGGTGATCTTGTTCTTCGCGAGAACATAGTACATACCTCTGTGAGGACAGCCGGAGCACATCATCGGAGGACGTACCGGGATCTCGGTGTCGAGGTTGAATACGGTTTTATCCGCCATCTCGAACGCCTGCTCGATGCTCTTCTGGCTGAATTCGCCGAGGATCGAGAACTTGTCCTTGCCGATGACCTCAACGCCGATATTCCTGCAATGGGTTTCAATGATCGGATCGAGTTCTTCAATGACATAGACCTTGCCGGCCTTGGCGGCAAAATCCTTGATCAGTTTGACGGGCAGGGGATTGATCATGCCGAGCTTCAAAACAGCTACGCTGTCGCCGAACGCCTCTTTGACATACTGATAAGAGGTGGAGGAGGTGATGATACCGAAATCGCAATTCCCGTCGCCATCTTCTATGCGGTTGAGGGGAGAGGTCTCGGCGTATTCAATCAGCTTCTTGGTGCGCTGTTCGACAAACGGATGACGCTTGAGCGCGTTGCCGGGTGTCATGATGTATTTCTGTGGATTCTTGGTATATTCTTTGGTGATCTCAGTACGCTCGCCCAGTTCAACGATACTCTGAGAATGTGCCACACGGGTACACATCTTGAGCATAACCGGGGTATCGAACTGCTCGGAGATCTCATACGCGAGCTTGGCATAATCCAGCGCTTCCTGAGAATCGGAGGGTTCAAGCATCGGGAGCTTAGCCGCGATCGCGTAATGACGCGAATCCTGCTCATTCTGTGAGCTGTGCATGCCGGGATCATCGGCGACGCAGATGACGATACCTGCGTTGACGCCGGTGTAGGACATGGTGAACAGCGGATCGGCGGCGACGTTCAAGCCGACGTGCTTCATACAGCAGGCGGAACGCTTGCCGCGCAGCGCGGAGCCGAATGCCGCCTCCATCGCTACCTTTTCATTGGGTGCCCACTCGCAGTAGACGTCGTCGTATTTTGCGAAAAATTCGGTAATCTCAGTGCTGGGAGTGCCGGGATAACTGGAGATCACGGCACAACCGCCCTCATATAAGCCGCGCGAGACCGCGGCGTTACCGATCAATAAGTCTTTCATTTTTATTAACTCACCTTCATGTAAATGTAGGGGAGGGGCTTGCTCCTCCCGTTCCGTAAAAGCGGAATATAGAGGTTGAGATTCCCACGTCGGGATAAATCCCTCCTCGGAATGACATTATTATTCGTTTCTCAGGTCAACGATTCGCTTCGCCTTGCCCTGGAATCTCTCGAGCGTCTTGGGCGCGACCAGTGTGACCTTGGTTCTCAGCCCTAAGATGGATTGTAATTTCGCCTCGATGCGCTTCTTGAGACCGTCGAGCATCTGATAATTGTCGAGCAGCGTCTCATTGATGACCTCGACCTTGATCTCCAGGCTGTCGCGGTAATTCTTGCGTGTGATGTACAGCATGTAGTGGGGCGCGATATCGGGGATGTTGATCAGGATGTTCTCGATCTGGGTCGGAAATACGTTGACGCCCTTGATGATCAGCATATCGTCGGTTCTGCCCATGGTCTTCGCCATTCTGCAATGGGTTCTGCCGCAGGAGCAGGGCTGATAATCGAGCTTAGTGATATCCTTGGTGCGGTATCTGAGCACCGGCATACCCTTGCGAGTCAGGGTAGTAACGACCAACTCGCCGACTTCACCCTCGCCGAGGCGCTTGCCGGTATCGGTGTCGATGATCTCGGGCAGGAAGTGATCCTCCGCAAAGTGCATGCCGTCACGCGCTTCACAGTCGCCGGAAACACCGGGACCTCCCAGCTCCGTCATGCCGTAGTTGTCGGATACGCGGATATTGAAGTTGTTCTCGATCTGCTCACGCATGGATACGGTACATGGCTCCGAGCCTAAGATGCCCAGACGCAGGCTGTAGTCGGACAGCGGATAGCCGGCTTCCTTCATCGCCTCAGAGAGGTACAGCGCGTAGGACGGTGTGGCTACGATGCCGGTAACGCCCCAGTCGCGCAGCATCATCAGCTGCTTTGCCGTGTTGCCGGAGGAAGCGGGGATGACGGTCGCGCCGAGCTTTTCCATACCGTAGTGCAGACCCAGAGCACCCGTGAACAGCCCGTAACCGAAGCTGATCTGGATGATATCGTCGGGAGTGACGCCGCCTGCGCATGCGACACGCGCGACGCAGTCCGACCAGATGTCGAGGTCTTCCTTGGTATAAACGCCGGTAGTGGGCTTGCCCGTCGTACCGGAAGAAGCATGGATACGCACGATATCCTTCATATCGGCAGCTACCAGACCGAAGGGATAATTATCTCTGAAATCGTCCTTGGTGGTGAAGGGAATGTATTCGATATCGGAGAGCTGCTTGATCTTAGCGCCGTCCAGCACGCCGCAGTCGGTCAAACGCTGATGATACAGCGGTACGTTGTCATAGCAGTACTTGACCACCCATTTCAGGCGTTCGAGCTGAATCGCTTCAATTTCTTTTCTCGGTAGAGTTTCGATGTCCTTTTGAAAAATCATTTTGTCAAATCCTCTTTTTCGATTTTGTACGCACAGGATTCCTTGCGGCGTACATACATATTTATTATAGCGCAAAAGAAGTCTAAAGGCAATAGTTCTTCAGACTTCTTTTTGTCATATTGCTGATTATATTGTTATAAAACGTAACCGTTGGTTACTATCGTAACGAAACCAATGATAAATTGTCATTACGAGGAGCGGATGCGACGTGGTAATCTCAACCGATTAAGTTTCGTCGATGCTGTGCTTGGATGATACCGTATGCGTCTTTTTATAGCAGGAGAAAATTTTCTCCACTCTGTCAACATCCTTTGACGGCGCGATTGCTGCGATAATCGGCGTGATAATGATACCGATGATCATCGCCGCCATACCGGCATTGATCGGGGATTGGAAGTAGGTGAGAACGGGGCTTGCGAACTTCACGCCTGTCATATTGCAGATAAAGGAAGCCAGAGAGATACCCACGCCCAAGATAAAGTTGATCCATACGGCGATCTTGGGTACACGCTTCATATACAGACCATACATGAAGGGCGCTAAGAACGCGCCGGCAAGTGCGCCCCAGGATACACCCATCATCTGTGAAATGAACATGACGGGAGAATTTGCTTGAATAATGGCGATGATCGCGGAGATCGCGATGAAGAATACGATGAAGATACGCATGATGCTGACTTTCTTCTTCTCAGAAAGCACCTTGTTCTTGCAGAAAACCGGCTCAATAAAGTCGATGGTCAAAACGGAGCTGGATGTCAGAACCAAGCTCGAAAGGGTGCTCATGGATGCGGACAGTACGAGGATGACCACGATACCGATCAGGATGGGGGACAGGTTCTCAAGCATGGTGGGCACAACGGAGTCAAAGCCGCCTACGGGCTTGCCGTCAGCGCCCGCTTCACCGAACAGTCTGCCGAAGCCGCCGAGGAAGTAGCAGCCGCCCGCGACGATGATCGCGAATACGGTCGATACGATGGTACCGGTGCTGATGGATTTCTCGGACTTGATGGCATAGAACTTCTGTACCATTTGGGGCAGACCCCATGTACCCAAGGACGTCAGTATGACGACACCGATCAAGCCGAAGATATCCGGCCCGAGGAAGGAGGTGAACGCACCCTTCATTTCGGTACCCTCTGCCTGGATCTGAGAGAGTAGGGTGATGGTGGAGCCTAAGCCGCCGTTGATCCTGAGCACTGCCCAGATGACGGCAACGATACCGAAGATCATAATGATACCCTGGATAAAATCGTTGATCGCGGTCGCCATGTAGCCGCCGACTACGACATAGATGCCGGTGAGTACCGCCATCGCAATGACGCAGTATTCATACGGGATACCGAACGCCATCTTGAACAGTCGGGAAAGACCGTTGTACAGTGACGCGGTGTAGGGGATCAGAAAGATGAAGATGATGACCGCCGCGGCGATCTTGAGCGCTTTGGAATCATAGCGCTTCATAAAGAAATCGGGCATGGTAGCAGAGTCGAGGTGCTGGGTCATAACGCGTGTACGTCTGCCGAGCACGTTCCATGCGAGCAGTGAGCCGATGAAGGCGTTGCCCAGACCGATCCAAGTGGACGCCATACCGAATTTCCAGCCGAACTGACCGGCGTAGCCGACGAAGATAACTGCCGAGAAATACGAGGTACCGAACGCGAACGCGGTCAGCCACGGACCGACGGAGCGGTTGCCCAGTACAAAGCCGTTAACGTCTGTACTTTGCTTTCTGCAGTAGATACCCACGCCGATCATCACGGCGAAGAATACGACTAAGAAAGCGATTTTGATAAACATATCCATATTCTTATTCTCCTTATCCCCGTATGGGGTTGATGTGCTGAGTTGCCTCTCTTTTCTAAGGGAGGTGGGCGAATCGATCTGGCAATCCGGTCGGAGGGTTCCTAAAAATCCTTTAATAATCTCTCCGCGTTGTTTCCGAGGATCATTTCTTTCTCGGTATCGGATAAGCCTTTGAGGTTTCGAAAGCGTTCAACCGTTGCCTTTTGATCGTTCCACGGACTGTCGGTCGCAAAAAGTATTTTATCCGCGCCGTGATTGCGGATCACGCGGATGATATCCTCATCGGTCGATGTACTGTAATGCCAAAGATCGCTGAACGAACAGCTGATATCGATATAGCATGGTCTGCCGACCAGATACTTTTCTACATCCTCTAACTGATAATTGCCGCCTAAATGAGCAAAGATCATATTGGGCTTTGTATGGGGAACGAGTTCTTCGATACGGTCGAGCATCAAAGCGCCTTTCTCGGGCGGACAATGGATGATATCATACTTGGGATCCTTGCCTGAGTGGGTCATTACGAGCAGTCCGAGTCGTTTTGCCTGAGCAATGATACGAATGTAGCGATCATCGTCGATGAATGTTCCGGTATAATCGGGATGGAGCTTAATGCCCTGAAAGCCGTTATCCTTTAAATATCGCAATTTGTCCTCGATATCCTCGTCATCGGGATGGATACCGCCGAAGGAGATGAGGTTGTCGTAGGTATCGTTGATGTGTTTGGCGAATTTCGTGATCGTGTCGAACTGACCCGGTCTGGTGTTGACGGGCAGGATCACGCTTTTGTCAATGCCCGATTCTTTCATGCTGTCAAGGATACCGTCGATCGTTCCGTCGGTGTGGGGGACGACGTCGGGCGGACTTTGCAGCGCCTGAATGGTACGTTCTGCTATTTTATCGGGAAATACATGGGTGTGAAAATCGATTATCATGGATTACCTTCACTGTTCTGTCAATTAGCAACGGATTCATTTTAGCACTTCAACGATTTAAAGTCAAGAAGATTTAAAGATTTAAAGTGATAATTTTGAAATTATTTTATTTATCATTCGTTCATAGAAAATAAACGGAAGATTCTTCCTAATTAACGGTTGAATTTTTATTTGATTATGTTATTATAATAACATAGAAAAATGCGAAACACAGATGATAGTCTGTTTTCGATAAAGGAGTTGTATTCTATGACAGTCAATTCAAGAAAAGTTGCGATTATCGGCTGTGGCTTTGTCGGTTCATCCACTGCGTTCGCGCTGATGCAGAGCGGACTGTTCTCTGAGATCGTGATGCTGGACGCCGATAGGCAGAAAGCGGAGGGAGAGGCGCTGGATATTTCTCACGGCGTGCCTTTCTCACAGCCTTGCGAGATATACGCCGGCGATTATGACGATGTCGCCGACAGCGCGATCATCATCGTCACTGCCGGCGCGGCACAGAAGCCGGGTGAGACCCGTCTGGATCTGATCAAAAAGAACGTCGGTATCTTCAAGTCGATCATCCCCGAGATCGCCAAGCGCAATTTCAAGGGCATCCTGCTGATTGTCGCGAATCCCGTTGATGTACTGACCTATGCCGCCAAACAGCTCTCGGGTCTGCCCGACAGTCGGGTGTTCGGTTCGGGTACGGTACTCGATTCCGCACGTCTGCGTTTTAACCTCAGTGAGCATCTGGGCGTCGATCCGCGTTCGATCCACGCGTTCATCATCGGTGAGCACGGCGACAGTGAGTTTGCCGCATGGAGCAGCGCTAATGTATCGGGCGTTGAGATCAGCCGCTTCTGTGAGATGCGCGGCTTCTATCACGACCATGATCGGGCTAAGGAGAATATCTCCGAAGAGGTCAAGAACGCCGCTTATGACATCATCAGCAAGAAGCGTGCGACCTACTATGGTATCGCTATGTCCGCCAAGCGTATTTGCGAGGCCATCATCCGCGATGAAAAGAGCATTCTTCCCGTATCATCGATCCAGCATGGCAGATTCGGCCTGAACGATGTTGCGCTGTCGATCCCCGTGATCGTCGGTAAGGAAGGTATCGAGAACGAGATCCCCTTCGCGCTGAATGACGATGAGTTGAAGAAACTGCGTGATTCCGCGGAGACCCTCAAGAACACCATCAAGTCCTGCGATCTCAATCTTGAAGATTAATGCTTGACGATTGATCGGTAACGTAATAGAATAGTTTTAAATGAGGCGGATCGTCAATCCGCTATGAATGGGAGGCAATTATGTCTGATTGTATTTTTTGCAAAATCGCCGCGGGTGAGATCCCGTCAAACAAAGTGTATGAAGATGACAAGATCATCGCGATCCATGACCTGAATCCGATGGCGCCGGTGCATGTTCTCTTTATCCCCAAGGAGCATTACTGCTGCGCGAACGCAATCAATGAAGAGAACTGCGATATCGTCGGTCATATCTTCTCCAAGATCCCCAAGGTTGCCAAGGAACTCGGTCTCGAGAACGGCTACCGCATCGTCAACAACTGCGGTGAGGACGGCGGACAAACCGTTATGCACATCCATTTCCACCTGTTGGGCGGCAAAAAACTCAAGGTCGATATGGCGTGATCGAATCAGATCAAGAGTAAGAAGGGGTATATTATGGCTAATACTTATAAGATGACCATTGCCGGCTGTGAGCGTGAACTGCCGCTTTGTGAGGTCGACGAGCATCTGGATATCGCCGCGTTCATTATGTTCGGCGATGTTGAAATCACTGAAAAATCCGCTGCTGAACTGCTCAAGCTTTCTCCCGAGCATGATGTGTGCATTTCCGCGGAGGCGAAGGGAATCCCGCTTTGCTACGAAATGGCGCGTCAGGGCTGCGGTAAATACGTTATCGCACGTAAGGGCGTGAAGGTGTATATGCCCGATCCCATCAGCGTACATGTTCAGTCGATCACTACGCTGAGCCGGCAGACGCTGTTTTTGGGCAGCGATGACGCGGAGCATCTGAGAGGCAAGCGCGTCCTGATCGTGGACGATGTGATCTCCACCGGCGAGAGCCTGAAGGCGCTGGAAGCGCTGGTCAATAAAGCAGGCGGCAATATCGTCGGAAAGGTAGCTGTATTGGCGGAGGGTGACGCCGCAGATCGCGACGATATCATCTTCCTCGAGAAGCTGCCGGTTTTCCCTAAATAAGTATGACAAAATGATCCGAAAAGGATAAGAGGTTAGATCATGAAACGGTTGTTGGCACAGATAGGCATCACCTATTTTTCTGTGCTGGCAGCCGCTTTTTATTTGCCTGATATCGCGGTAGTTGTGATCGGCGGTATCGCTGCCGTGTTGACGATCGTTTTCATTATTCTCAGGAAAACAAGGAAAACGATCTATATTCCTTTGATGGCGCTGGCGGCATTGATCGCCTGTATCGTACATATCGGGTACGGCTTTCTGACGGTTCAGCCTGTTGTCGATCGGTACGGCAACGGGACACATACCGTGAAAGCGGTATTGACTGAAGAACCGTTTCAGTCGTACGCCAAGCACTATTACCGCCTGAGAACAACGGAGATCGATGGGGAAAAGGTCAATATCAAGCTGCTGCTCAAAACGCCGACCGATATGGAAGCGGAGCCCGATGACATCTTAACCTTTACTTCCAAATGGAAGGCGACGGATAATCAGTATTACCGCGCAAAGGGTTTTTATGTGGTATCGGATGATTATGATACCGTTGTAGATACAGAATCCCCCGCAACCCACTCACTCATGTATCGGGCGATACAGTTACGTCGACTGATGCGCACGTCGCTGAATACCCTCCTGCCGCCTGATTGCGCCGCACTGTGCAGAGCGGTATTGATCGGCGATAAGTACGCGTTGAGCGTTGATACCAGAGATCACTTCCGTTACGCAGGCGCGTCATATTTTATCGTTGTATCGGGCATGCACTTCGCGGTGGTGATCATGCTGCTATTCCGCTTGATGAAACATCTCAATCGTTGGGCGAGATTTGTGCTGATCATGTTGTTTATCGTGTTGTACGCGGCGGTGACAGGCTTCCAGTCCTCTGTATTGCGCGCAGGGATCATGATGATGTTCACGGTGTTCGGCATGACGATACGACGGCAGCCGTATCCGCTGAATCATCTGGGATTGGCAGGTATTATCATTCCGTTTATTGTATCGCCGTACGGCGCAGGTGACATCGGACTGATCCTCTCGTTTTACGCGACGATGGGAATCCTTCTGTGGGCAAACCCGATATTGCTGAAGCTGAGTCTGAAGACAAAGACAGAATATACTCCGTCTTTTCATCTTGCGGATCGCCTGAATCGATTGAAAGAACGAAAAGCAGACGGTTTACCGCTGAAAGAATGCTCCGAACAACCTTTCTCCTTCCGCATCCTGTTGATGAAGCTGTGGAACAGCGCAGCGGCACTCCTCGCAGTCAGCCTTGCTGCCATTACCATGGTGTTCCCGATAACGGTATTCGTATTTCACGAATTTTCATTGGTCACGCTGCTGTCAGCGGTCTTGTTGAACTGGGAGATTTTCTTTATCATCATTCTGTCGCTTGCGGTATGTGTACTGTATCCGCTTGGCATTTTGCGTTATCCGGCGATTGTGATCGCCTATCCCTTGATGTGGCTGTGCAAGCTTGTATTGTGGTTGGTCGATGGACTCGCTTCCCTGCCGTTTGCGTATTATCGGATCGGTGAGGTGTTTGTTTATGTTTGGATGGCGGTCACGGTCATCCTCGGCATGATCGTCATCTTGTACCGCAATCAGTACCGTTATTTGAAATATGCTGCGTTATGTTCGGCAATCATCCTGCTCGGCGGCATAGTGACCCACCAACTGTTGCAGATGAATGTGTTCTCGCTCGAGGTCTATTCCTGCGGTAACGGTATTTGTGCCGGGATCAATAAAGGCGGCAAGCTCTATCTCTTGCAGATGGACGCCAATACAAAGCAACTGTACACCTTGTGGGATCAGCTTTCTTCACGATACGGATCCGCGGAAGTCGCCTTGTGCTGTAATGAGAACGAAATCAGGCATTTTCAACTGTATCGGGATGATGAATTTGCAATTTCCAATCTTTTGCTGTATGATAAGAAGCGGGAATACACAGGCGCGGAGAATATCGTTTCTTTTGATCGCGACAGCACCTTTGTATTGGATGATGAAATATCCCTTTCCGTGAGCACCGTGGGCAACACCGCCGTACCGTATGTAAGCGCAGGAGATCGACATATCCTGATCGTTCCCTCGGGATGCGCGATCGATGATATCCCGAAGGATATGCGCACAGCGGATGTGATTCTCCTGTCACATGCCGAATCGGGAATGGAAGAACTTCGATGTGATGATCTGATCATCAGTGAAACCGGCGATCTTGCGCCGCTCACCGCAAACGCGCTCAAAGACAGCTATCAGCATGTTTATTATACCGATCAAGGTGATCTGAATTATCGGTTGAGGTAGATTATGGTAAATGAAAGCCAATTAAAAAAACAACTGAGCAGCGGACAGATCAGCAATCTGTATCTTTGCTTCGGTGAAGAAAAGATGCTCGTCAAGCGCTGCGCTCAGTTGATCGAAAACAAAATATCCGGTGGCGAGCTCAATGAGTTCAATTATCATGTGTTCGACAATGACGCGGATCTCAGCGATATTTCCGTCTGTGCCGATATGATCCCCTTTATGAGTGACCGGAATATCCTGCGTATCAATGACATGGATATCGATAAACTCGGCAAAAGTGATTTTGACGCGCTGATGAAGATCATCAAGAACGCTTCGGGTCAGACGGTCATCATCATCGCGACGCCGACCTTGGAGGTTACCTCTAAAACAGCGAAAAAGCAGTTCAAGCAGGTGATCAATCATATCGATAAAAACGGCGTTTGTATCGAGCTTACTCACCGCACGGGGCTGATGCTCGAGCGCGACTTATGCAAATGGGCAAAGGCAGGCGGATGCTCGATGAGTGAGCTGACCGCTCATGCGCTCATCCAATACGCAGGCGAGGATCTGAACCGCCTGAATGCAGAGATGAAGAAGCTGACGGCATACGCCGACGGCGATGAGATCACACCCGAGATGATCGAGCTGTTGGTGTCGAAAACCGCCGAGGCGAGCGTATACGATCTCTTTGGGCTGATCGTAGAGGGCAAGACAGACAAGGCGTTGTCCGCCATCGACGTGCTGTTTTATCAGCAGGTCAGCGGCGTGTATATCGGCACGGTGCTTTCGGGCGCGTATCTCGACGCGTATCGCGCAAGGATCGGCAGTGAAGCAGGCAAGCCCAATGCCGCGGTAGCACAGGATTTCGGCTACAATCGCCGCGCGTGGGTGCTGGATAAACTCGGCAGACAGATACGCCGCGTTACAACAAGCTCTCTTCGGCGCAGTATCGACGAGCTGCTCGAGATGCAGACGCGTATGGTGACCGAGACGGTGGACGAACGCATGGAGATTGAACGTCTGGTTTGCAAGCTGGTATTGATCGCGGAGGATCGCTCCGATGAATAATAAGGCTCCCTTTGGTAAAGGGAGCTCCCACAACTGTGGGTGAGGGATTGCATGAATTGATTGAGCGAAAGCGAGAAACACATGAGTAAAATCAAATTGAAAGAAACCGTGATCGTCGAAGGGCGTTATGATCGGATCAAGCTTAATGAGTTTATCGCGAGTCCGATGATCGAGACAGGCGGCTTTCGGGTGTTCAAGGATAAGGAAAAGCAGGAGCTGATCCGTGCCGTCGCCAAACGCAGGGGGATCCTCGTGATGACGGATGTGGATTCCGCAGGCTTTGTGATCCGCAACTTCCTGCGCGGTATCGTGCCGCAGGAACAGATTTTGCACGCGTATATCCCGACGATTAAGGGTAAGGAAAAGCGCAAGCAGGAAGCGTCCAAAGAAGGTATCCTCGGCGTAGAGGGGATCGACCGCGGCTTATTGATCGAATCCATCCGCAACAGCGGCGCTCACATTGAAAACAGCCTCCCTTTGGTAAAGGGAGGTGGGTCGGCGCAAGCCGACTCGGAGGGATTGCAGAATTGTACGAGCGATAGCGAGAACCGCTATATCACCAAAATGGATTTCTTCGATTACGGTCTTTCCGGCTGCTCGAATGCCGCGCAAAACAGGGAAGAGGTGCTCGCTTCTTTGGGTCTGCCGAGATATCTTTCCGCAAACGCCATGCTCTCCGCAATGAATTGTCTGTTCACCAAAGAAGAATTTGAGCAGTATCTTTCACAATTATAAATCGTCATTGCGAGGAGCAGACTGCGACGTGACAATCTCAACAGCAAAATTGTCATTGCGAGGAGCGTTCTGCGACGTGGCAATCTCAACCGAATAAATAAAAATAAGGCTGTTCGATTTGAACAGCCTTTCATTTTTCGTATTCCGGTTTTTTACTCCGCGTCTTCCCAGTTATGCCATACGTTCTGGATATCGTCATTGTCCTCGAACATATCCAGCATCTTCTGCATTTGTACCTGAGTATCGGGATCGTCGATCTTCGTGTAGGTGGAGGGAACCTGCTCGATCTCGGCAGAAGCGAATTCATAGCCCTGCGTCTGCAGATCGTCACGAACCGCGCCGAAGTCCTCGGGCTCGGTGTAGATGGTGAAGATATCCTCATCCGCCTCAAAATCAGCTGCGCCTGCCTCTAAAGCGGCTTCCATGACGGTATCCTCATCCTTGTCCAGATCCTCGCGCTCGATGATCAGCACGCCCTTTTTGGTGAACATAAAGCCGACGCAGCCGGGTGTACCCATGTTGCCGCCGAATTTATCAAAGTAATGTCTGACTTCACCGGCAGTACGGTTGCGGTTATCGGTCAGCGCTTCTACGATGACAGCAACGCCGCAGGGACCGTAGCCCTCGTAGGTAACAGCCTCATAGTCGGCAGTCTCGCCGCCCTGCGCCTTCTTGATGATACGATCGATGTTATCGTTCGGTACGTTAGCCGCCTTTGCCTTGGCGATACAGTCTCTGAGCTTGGAGTTTACGTTCGGATCGGCGCTGCCGCCGTCGCGAATCGCAACCATCAGCTCTCTGCCGATCTTGGTGAATACCTTCGCGCGCGCAGCGTCATTCTTACCCTTTTTCTGTTTGATCGTGCTCCATTTATTATGTCCTGACATTGTTTATCATTCCTTTTCGATGTTTTAACTTTATTAATATATCACACATCTGCTTAATTGAAAATAATAGTTACAATTTTGTAATAAACTCCTTGTAGTTTTGTGTGGATAATGGTAAGATAACAGTGTATGTAAGAAAAGGGGGAATATGGATGGTAATGTCGATGACCGGCTTCGGCAGGGCGGAGCTCTCTGTCGGAAACCGTGATATTATCGTTGAGATGAAAAGTGTCAACCACCGATATTTTGAGTTCTCGTGCAGAACCGGCCGCGGTTACAGCTTTTTGGAAGATAAACTCAAGAAGTATGTCGGCGAGAGGATCAGCCGCGGTAAGGTGGATATGTATGTATCCGTGACCGATAACGACGATTCTTCCGTCGAGGTTGAACTGAACAAGCCGCTCGCGTCGGGCTATATCGACGCGATGAAAACGCTGGCGGATGAATACGGGATCACGAATGATACTTCCGTTTCCGTGCTGTCCCGATTTAATGATATTTTTCAGATCACCAGACCGCCCGCGGATGAAGACGCGGTGTTTGCCGACGTCAAGGTCGCGGTAGACGCGGCGCTGGAGCGCTTCCTTTCCATGCGTCAGGCAGAGGGGGAAAAGCTCAAGGCGGATATCTTAGGCCGCGCAGAGAAGATCATCGGCATTGTCGGTGAGATCGAGGAGCGTTCTCCGCAGACCGTGCAGGAGTATCGCGACAGACTGTATAATAAGCTCAGTGAAGTATTGCAAAGCGCCAATATCGACGACCAGCGCATTTTGACGGAGGCGGCAATCTTTGCCGACAAGGTCGCGGTGGACGAAGAAACCGTCCGTCTGCGTTCTCATTTTGACCAGATGAAGCAATTCCTGGAGTCCGGCGAGCCGGTCGGCAGAAAGCTCGACTTCATCGTGCAGGAGATGAACCGTGAGGCGAATACGATCGGCTCCAAGGTGAATGACTCCGTATTAGCGCACAAGGTAGTCGACATCAAGGGTGAGATCGAGAAGATCCGCGAACAGGTTCAGAATATCGAATAAGGATTGAGAAAATGAGATTTGTGAATATCGGCTTCGGCAACGTGGTGAATATCAGCAAGATCGTGTCTGTCGTCAGCCCCGAATCCGCGCCCATCAAGCGTATCGTGCAGATGAGCAAGGCGGCTTCCACATTGATCGACGCGACCTTCGGCAGAAAGTGCAAGGCTGTCATCATCACTGACAGTGAATATATCGTTCTGTCGGCGCTGACCACCGAGACAATCGCCGCGAGAATGGAGGATCCGAATGGAGAATAAAGGACTGTTGATCGTTTATACCGGCGCTTCGGGCGTCGGTAAAGGTACGATCATGAAAATGCTGCTCAAGAGGAATCCCAACCTACGCCTGTCGGTTTCCGCGACTACGCGTAAGCCGCGTGAGGGTGAGCAGGACGGCAGAGAATATTACTTCGTCAGCCACGAGCGCTTTGACGAGATGATCGCCGAAAACGGTTTTTTGGAGCATGCCGAGTATGTCGGCAATAAGTATGGTACGCCGAAGGAACCGGTGTTCCGTATGCTGGACGAGGGCTTGGATGTGATCCTCGAGATCGAGGTCAAGGGCTTTTTGCAGGTCAAAGAGGCTTGCCCCGACTGTTTGACGATCTTCATTGCGCCGCCGTCGTTCAAAGAATTGCAGTTAAGATTGCAGGGCAGAGGGACTGAGTCCGAAGAAGTCATCGCCGAGCGTCTCAGGATTGCGCAGGAAGAAATGCAGCATCAGCATTTGTTCGACTATGTGGTCGTCAATGACGATCTTGACAGAGCGGTGGATGAGGTGCTGTCCATCATCGCCGACGAAAAAAAGAATCAATAATAATGTAGGGGAGGGGCTTGCTCCTCCCGTGAATAACATAAAGGAGCATCATTATGAAAAGAGCATCTTTAGATGATATGTTGAGCGGCAAGGAGAGCCGTTATGCACTGGTGATCGGCGTTGCGAAACGCGCCAGAGAGATCGCAGACGGATTCAAGGAGGAGGGCATCATCACCGATGAAAAACCCGTTCTTCTCGCGATCGAAGATTTCAAGAACCACAAATACAATATCCTTGAAGAGGATGACGAGGACTGATGACCGATAAGATCGCTTATGTCGCGGTGGAAAACGCGCTGCTGCATTTTGACAACGCGTTCAGCTACCGGATCCCCGAGGGGATGCCCGTGCAGGCAGGATGCCGTGTGGCGGTACCCTTCGGCAGAGGCGACAGTAAGCGTCAGGGAATCGTTCTCGGACTCGGTGAAGAGAGTGCCGACGATCTGAAAACGGTATCCGAGCTGTTGGACGACGAGCCTGTCTTGAATGATGAAATGCTCAAAATGTGCGGCTTCATCAAGAGCCATTGCTTCTGCACCTACTACGATGCGGTCAAAGCGATGCTGCCGGCTGGTATCAACTACCGTTTGTCGCTCGAGTATTCTGTCAGCGCCGATCTGGGCGATCGTTTTTATGATCTTTCCGATGAATACCGCAGGATCGTTACCATTATTCGTTCAAAGAATAATAAAGTCGAGAAGCACCGGTTGCTGCAGGAACTTGGTTATGCGGATTCCTCCGTGTTGGATCGGATGGAAGCAGAGGGAATACTCTTCAAGAACGACGCGGCACTGCGCCGTATCGGTGACAAAACGATCAGGATGATCCGCCTGAGCGATGACGCCGAGACTCTTTTGCAGGGCATGAAGCTCAGCGCAAAGCAGGAGAGCGTCATCGATCTGCTGTCCACTGTCGGCTCCGCATCCGTCAAAGAGGTATGCTACTATACCGGTGTGACGACATCCGTGCCCGATACGCTGGTGCGCAAGAATATCGCCGTCTATTATGACGACGAGGTGTTTCGCGTGCCGAGATCCGCTGAATCCGACAGGCGTGAGATCACCCTGACACAGGAACAACAGAGCGCGTTTGATGAACTGAGCGCTCTGTATCGCTCGGACAAGCCCGAGGTATCGCTGCTGTACGGCATCACAGGTTCGGGAAAGACATCTGTTTTTTTCAAGCTGATCGAACAGGCGTCGAGCGACGGCAAGGATGTGATCGTGATGGTGCCTGAGATCGCGCTTACACCGCAGATGATCGCGATGTTCCGCGCGCATTTCGGCGACAAGGTCGCGGTTTTCCACAGCGCGTTATCGCTTGGAGAGCGGCTCGACGAGTATAAGCGCGTCAGCCGAGGGATCGCAAAGATTGCTGTCGGTACACGCTCTGCGATATTCGCGCCTTTCCATAATCTCGGTCTTATCATCATGGACGAGGAACAGGAGCATACCTATAAATCCGAGTCAAAGCCTCGATTCAACACAAAGGAGCTGGCGAAATTCCGCTGTTCTTATCATAAAGCGCTGTTATTGTTCTCGTCCGCGACCCCGAGCTTAGAGACTTACTATTATGCTAACGAGGGCAGATATCATAAGCATGTACTCACCAAGCGCTACGGTACGGCGACTTTGCCCGACGTCGTGATCGCGGATATGAATGAGGAGATCGAGGTCGGCAATACGGGCGTATTCTCTAATATTCTTTTGCGGAATATAGAGGAAAACCTCGATAACGGCAAGCAGAGTATTCTGCTGTTGAACCGCCGCGGTTACAATTCTTATGTCACCTGCAACTCCTGCCGTGAACCGCTGACCTGCCCCAATTGCTCGATCTCATTGACCTACCACAGCGCCAATAACCGCATGATGTGTCACTACTGCGGCTATTCCGTGCCGTACAGGACGGAATGTCCCACCTGTCACAGCCACAGTCTGCGGCTCAGAGGGACAGGTACTCAGCGTGCCGAGGTCGAGATTGCTGAGATTTTTCCGCATGCGCGGATCCTCAGGATGGATACCGACACCACCATGACGCGGTCATCCCATGAGAAGAAGCTGACCGCTTTCGCCAACGGGGAATATGACATTCTTGTCGGTACACAGATGGTGGCAAAGGGTCTTGATTTCCCTAACGTCACCTTAGTCGGTGTGCTGAATGCCGATCATATGCTGTATCTCGACGACTACCGCAGTTATGAGAACACCTTCTCTCTCTTGACGCAGGTCGTAGGTCGATCCGGCAGGGGAAAGGATAAGGGCAGAGCCATCATTCAGACCTACACGCCCGAGAATCCGATCATCGCGCTGGCGGCTCAGCAGGATTATGACGCGTTCTATCATGCGGAGATCGGTATTCGCAAAGCGATGCTGTATCCGCCGTTCGCGAGTATTTGTATGGTAGGCTTTGTCGGAGAGAACGCAAAGCTGACCGAAAATGCCGCTTTTGCGTTCACCAAGCAAATGACAGCATTATTGCAGACTGAATTCACCGATATTCCGCTCAGGGTCTTAGGCCCCTCACAGGCGGCAGTATTCAAGGTGAGTAATAAATACAGATTCAAATTGATCTTAAAATGCCGTAATGACAGCCGTTTTCGCGAGATGCTCACGCGTATGCTCGTGCAGTTTTCATCCAATCGCGAGTACGGTAACGTCACGGTATACGCGGACATGGATCCGCTGAGTTTATAAATAAGTTGAGATTGCTCAGTTCCTACGGAACTTTGCAATGACTGTTATATGATGTAGGGGAGGGGCTTGCTCCTCCCGATAGATCCAATCACAGGAGTGATCAATATGGCACTGCGTAATATCGTAAAAGAGGGCGACCCGATCCTGACCAAGAAGTGCCGCCCTGTTGAAAAATTCAATCAAAGAATATGGGATCTGCTCGATGATATGGTCGAGACCCTTGCCGATTCGGGCGGCGTCGGATTGGCGGCGCCGCAGGTCGGCGTGATGCGCCGTATCTGCGTGATCGACGTCGGCGACGGTCCGATGGAGTTCATAAACCCTGAGATCATTGAGTCCGAGGGTGAGCAGGAAGTGCAGGAGGGCTGCCTGAGCTGTCCCGGAGAATTCGGCATCATCAAGCGTCCTGCTCATGTCAAAGCGCGTTTTCAGGATAGGAACGGCGATTTCTTTGAGCTGGAGGGCGACGATCTGTTGGCACAGGCGATGTGCCACGAGTTCGATCACCTCGACGGTATCATCTTCAAATCGAAGGTAGAGCGCATGCTCACTGAAGAGGAATTGCGAGAAATGAGAGAAGAGGAAGAATGAGAATCATATTCATGGGTACGCCCGATTTTGCCGTACCCTGTCTGGAACAATTGATCAAAGCCGGACATGAGATCGCGGCGGTGTTCACGCAGCCCGATAAGCCTCGCGGCAGAAAACAAACGCTGACGCCGCCCGAAGTGAAGGTCTGTGCACTGGAACACGGCTTGACCGTATATCAGCCCAAGACCCTGCGTGACGGTGAAGCGCTCGATCGCATCAGAGAGATCAAACCGGCGTGTATCGTGGTCGCCGCTTACGGCAAGATATTGCCCAATGAGATCCTTGATCTGCCGCAATACGGCTGTATCAATGTGCACGGCTCCCTGCTGCCTAAGTACCGCGGCGCGGCGCCCATCCAGTGGTCGGTCATCAACGGAGATACGGAAACCGGTGTGACCATCATGCAGATGGCGGAAGGTGTGGATACCGGCGATATGCTGTATCAAAAGGCGATCCCGATTGATATCGACGATACTGCCGAGAGCATGTTCAACAAGCTCTCCGATTTAGGCGGTGAGATGATTGTTGAAGCGCTCGAAATGCTCGAAAAGGGCGAGCTGACCGCAATCAAACAGGATGAAGCGCTCGCGACTCACGCGTCGATGCTCGACAAGACGATCTGTGAGATCGATTGGCATAAACCGGCACTCGTTGTGCATAATCTTGTCAGAGGTCTTTACAGCTGGCCGATCGCGCAGACGACGCTGAACGGAAAAAAGCTCAAAATTTACCGTACTTCCTTGGCGAAAGGGAGCGGTGAACCGGGCTCGGTGATTGCGGCCGATCCGCTCACGATCGCATGCTCGGATGGTTCCGTGGTGATCGAGGAGCTGCAGCTCGAAGGGAAAAAGCGTATGGACGCGAAAACATTTTTGATCGGTCATCCGCTCAAAATCAAAGATAAACTGGGAGAATAAAGGAGTCTGAACGATGGTATTTTATAATTTGAATTATTTGATCTATATGCTGCCGTGTTTCATTTTGTCACTGATTTGCAACATCGCGGTTAAATCCAACTTCAGCAAGTATTCACAGATCGCCAATTCGAGGCGTATTACCGGCGCGCAGGCGGCGCAGCAGGTATTATCCGCCCACGGCGCGACCGGTGTTCGTATCGAACCCGTGCATGGTAATCTGACGGATCACTTCGATCCGCGCACGAACGTGATCCGCCTTTCCGAATCCGTCTATAACGCCACTACCGTATCGGCGGTGGGTGTAGCCTGTCACGAAGCGGGACACGCGGTTCAGCACGCCGAGGGTTATCTGCCCAACAAGATCCGTTCGGCGATCGTCCCGATGGCGAACTTCGGCTCCAGACTGAGCTGGATCTTTTTGGTAGTCGGTATGCTGCTGCCGACAAAGTACTCCTTTGTCATGATGATCGGTATTGTACTGTTCTCACTATCGGTATTGTTCACACTGATCACCCTGCCGGTCGAGTTCAACGCGTCCAACCGCGCACTGAAAACGATCAAGGAAACCAATATGCTCAATCCCCAAGAGTATGACGGCGCAAAGAAGGTATTGACCTCCGCGGCAATGACCTATGTCGCCGCCGCCGCAACGTCGATCGCACAGCTGCTGCGACTGCTGATGATCGCGAATAACCGCAGAAGATAATTATTTTTAACAGAGGATTCAATCATGGCTAATGTCAGAAACATCGCATATCATGTGCTGTACCGTGTGCTCTATGAGGACGCGTATTCTGCCATAGCCATCAACAATGCCGTTCGTGAAGAAAAGCTCGGCGGCGTGGATGTTTCCTTTTTTTCGGCGCTGGTATACGGCGTATTGGAACGCAAGCTGACGCTCGAATACATCATCCGTCAGTATTCGTCCATTCGTATCAAAAAGATCGAAAAGGGTACGCTGATCGTGCTGTATCTCGGCATGTACCAGCTGATCTACATGGATAAGGTGCCCGACAGTGCCGCTGTGAATGAGAGCGTCAAGCTCTGTAAACAGCTCAGGCTCTATAAAAGCGCCGGCTTTGTCAACGCGATCCTCCGCAGCTTTGTGCGCGCAGAGAAAGCGTATCGGCAGCCCGATCGTCAAAATATCATCCAATACCTCAGTATTGTGTATTCCTGCCCCGAAAGCATGGTGACGGAATTAATCACAACATACGGGCAGGATTTGACAGAGAAGGTCTTGCAAGGTATCCTCGGCAGACCGCCGATCACCGTCCGTGTCAATACCCTAAAGACGGATAAAGCTATATTGACGAAAGCGCTCACAGCGCAAGGCGTGATCGTGAATGATATTTCTTTTTTAGAAAATTCACTCAATCTCAGCGCGACGGGAAGTCTGGAAAAGATCCCTGAGTTTCAGCAAGGACACTTCTTTGTTGAGGACGCGGCGTCGCAGTTGTGTGCCGAGATCCTCAGCGCTCAGCCGGGAGATACGATCGCGGATGTCTGTGCCGCGCCGGGCGGCAAATCGCTTTACAGCGCGATCCGCATGGAGAACAGGGGAGAGATCTACTCTTACGATATCCATGAGCACAAGATCAAGCTGATGAAGCAGAATGCCGAGCGGCTGGGTGTTTCGATCATGCACACTGCTATCCGAGACGCTTCGTCAGATCGTGAGCTGCCCGAATGTGATAGAATTTTGTGCGATGTGCCCTGCTCGGGCTGGGGGATCCTTCGGCGCAAGCCCGAAATTCGTTACAAAACAGACACAAATATTGACATCTTGCCGAACTTGCAATACAGTATATTGTGTATGAGTGTAAAGAATCTACCCTCAGATGGTGTTTTGGTCTATTCGACCTGCACTCTGCGTCAAGCGGAGAATCACGATATCATCCGGCGATTTTTGGATGAGAACCCCGATTTCGTGGGTGAGCCGCTCAAGCTGCCCGACTGTATCGATCACCTTATCGAGGAAGAGCCGTATTGCCTGACCCTGTTGCCCGGCGTTTATGATACGGACGGATTCTTTATCGCAAAGCTCAGGAGGAGATCAGCATGACGGATATCAAGTCGATGAACCTTCCTGAGATGACAGCGTATCTGGTTGAGAACGGCTTTGAAAAATTCCGTTCCAAGCAGGTGCTGGGTTGGATCAAACAGGACGTAAGGTCCTTTGATGATATGAAGAATATTCCGCAAAAGCTGCGGGATTTTCTGAAGGATAACGCGTATCTTGCCTGTGCCGAGATCGTCCGCATACAGCGTTCAAAGCTCGATGACACCGTCAAGTATCTGTTCCGTCTGTATGACGGTGAATATGTGGAGGGCGTGTTGATGCACTATCATCACGGCAGGACGATGTGTATTTCATCACAGGTCGGCTGCAGGATGGGCTGTACCTTCTGCGCGACAGGCAAAAGCGGTTTTTCACGCTCCTTGACCGCTTCCGAAATGATCGCCCAGATCCGCAGCGCCGAGATCGACTGCGGTGAGCGTATTTCCAATGTGGTTTTGATGGGAATGGGCGAGCCGTTCGACAACTTCGACAACGTCATTCGATTCTTGAAGCTGGTATCCTCAGAGGATTCGCTCCATATCGGTATGCGGCACATCACGGTATCTACCTGCGGGATCGTACCGCGGATGATGGAATTCGCCGACCTTAAGCTGCAATGCGGATTATCCGTATCGCTGCACGCGCCGAATGATAGCATGCGTTCGCGCACGATGCCTGTCAACAGGCGGTATCCGATCGCTCAGGTGATGGAAGCCTCGCGCTATTATGTTGACAAAACCAATCGGCGTATTACCTTTGAATACGCGCTGATCGACGGCGAGAATGACTCTGACGAAACAGCAAGACAGCTTGCGAAATTGCTCAAAGGCTTGCTGTGCCACGTCAACCTGATCCCTGTCAACAATGTCACGGGAGCAGGCTATAAACAAAGCTCATTACAAAGGCAACAGACCTTTGTTAACATATTGTCCGGCTATGGCGTCAACGCCACGGTGCGCCGCACCCTCGGCTCCGATATCGACGCTTCCTGCGGACAACTGAAAAGAAACTTTATGAAAGGGGATGTATGACATGGAAGTTTTCTCTAAAACCGATATCGGACTGGTCCGTACCGAAAATCAGGACAGCTCCGCATATTCTGTCATCTCCTCAGACTGCGCATGGGCAGTCGTATGCGATGGTATGGGCGGCGCCAACGGAGGCAAAACAGCTTCTTCCGCCGCTGTCAATTACATATCTGAGTTTATCAATCGCGAGTTCAAGGAGGATATGGACAACGAGGCATTGTCCGAGATGCTGATATCCGCTGTGGACGGCGCGAATCTGTGCGTCTACAAGATGTCGATGGAGGACTATGAGCTCGCCGGAATGGGCACGACCTGCGATCTGGTTCTGGTTCGCGGAGAGGTTGCTCATGTCGTTCATGTCGGCGACAGCCGCACCTACTCGATCCGCGACGGTAAAATATTGCAGATCACAGAGGATCATTCTCTGGTACAGGAGATGGTACGCCGCGGCGAGTTGACGCCCGATCAGGCGATGCACCATCCCAACAAGAATCTGATCACCAGAGCGCTCGGTATCTCGCATGAGGTGCATATCGATTATATCGAGGCCGAGTTCTGCGAGGGCGACGTCCTGCTGATCTGCTCCGACGGCTTATCCAATTATGTCAGTAAGGCTGATATGGTACGTACCGTCAAGGAACACAAAGGCGAATTACTCATTGATACATTGGTAGAAATAGCAAAGCGCCACGGCGGTCACGATAACATCACCGTCACGGTAGTATACTAAGGAATGGAGTGAGTCACATGGATAAATATACCGGCAAGAAACTCGACGGCAGATATGAGATCCGCGAGTTGATCGGCGTAGGCGGTATGGCAAATGTATATCACTGCTATGATACGATCGACGCTCGTGAGGTAGCGATCAAGATATTAAAAGATGAATTTTTGGACAACGAGGATTTCATTCGCCGTTTTAAGAATGAGAGCAAAGCGATCGCGGTGCTGAATCATCCGAACATCGTCCGCGTCTATGATGTCAGCTTCGGCGATATGATCCAGTACATCGTCATGGAATATATCGACGGCATCACCCTCAAGGAATATATCGACATGCAGAAGGTGCTTGATTGGAAAGAGACCGTGCACCTGACGACACAGATCCTCAAAGCGCTGCAGCACGCGCACGAGAACGGTATTGTTCACCGCGATATCAAGCCGCATAACATCATGCTGTTGCAGGACGGCACTATCAAGGTCACGGATTTTGGTATCGCGCGATTCTCTTCGAACGCGACCCGTACCATGACCGAGCAGGCGATCGGCTCCGTTCACTATATCGCGCCCGAACAGGCGCGCGGTGAAAAGACCGACGGCAAGACCGACATCTATTCCGTCGGCGTGATGATGTATGAGATGCTCACAGGCACACTGCCCTTTGACGGCGATTCCGCTGTTTCCGTAGCGTTGATGCAGCTGCAGGCCAAGCCAAAGCTCCCGCGTGAGATCAACCCCGATATCCCCGTGGGTCTGGAAGAGATCACCATGAAGGCGATGCAGAAGGATCCCGAGGATCGCTATCATTCCGCTGTTGAGATGCTCAGCGATATCGAGCGCTTCCGCCTGAATCCCGGTATCATCTTTCACTATGTTTATCATGACGCTCCTGTTGACGATCAGAAAAAACAGGAGGAACAGCCCAAAAGGGAATACGAGGATCCCGAAGAGGACGTACAGGAAGAGTACTACGACGAGGATGTTCCCGTTCGCAGCCCCGTGCTCTCCGCCATCAAGGGTATCATTTTAGCGGCGGTGATCGCGCTGGTCGTTTTCGGCGGCGTCGCTGCGTATCAGGGCTACGTATCCGCCCAGCCTAAGGAGGTTGAGGTTCCCGATTTTACCAATATGACGCTCAGTGAAGCAAACGCGAAGAATAACGGTAAATTCAACTTTACCTACGTCAGCCGCTACAGTGACGATATCCCCGTTGATACCATCATCGAGCAGAGCCCCGCAGGCGGCTCCAAGAAGATGAAGGAAGGCTCTACCATTGAGCTGATCGTCAACTCTGCCGACACCTATGTACCCGTTCCGTATATCAACGGCGCTCTGGGCAGCGAGCAGATCCAGGCGACGATTGAGAAGGCGAACCTTGTTCCCAAGATCCTTTATGTTGAAAGTGAACAGACCGCTCAGAAGATCGACGGTGTATATCCCCCTACCGGAACTCAGGTCAAGATCGGATCATCCGTCTATGTTTATGTGTCCAAGGGCGTGACGAAGCAAAAATTTGTGATGCCCGATATCAAGGGCTATTCCGCGGAAAAGGCTGTTTCTGCTTTGAAGGAAGCCGGCTTTACAAATTATAAGGTCGAGTATGATGACAGGATCGAGGCCGAGAAGGATGAGGTCGTCAGACAGAATCCGATGCAGGGCAGTGAGGTCGTATCCGACTATGAGATCACCGTTATCTGCTCAAAGGGCAATCAAAAGGAGAAGAAGGTCAATATCGAGGTCGACTTACCCTCTGAGGTCAATACGAGCGTCAGCATGCAGGTGCTGGTTGACGGCGCTGTTGACAGTGAGAATTCCAAGGATGTGGTACCTTCCTACAACCCCAAGTATAAGATCACGGTCAACGTCAAGGATGACGCGACCATTATTGTATTGTTGGACAATCAGCAGTATCGTGAGTACAAGGTCGATTACAAGAACAATTCCGTCTCCTTAGAGAATTCTTATCCGTATACACCGAAAGCCACCGAGGCTCCCGAAACACAGGCGCCTGAGGTTGAAGAAGATACCTCAAGTCAGGTGGATAACGGTTCCGCAGCAGGTTAAGTATGAGTCAAAAAACCGGTATTATTACGAAAATCACAGGCGGCTTCTATTATGTAGAGGCCGCCGATAGTGTTTATGAATGTAAGGCACGCGGTGTGTTCCGCAAGAGGGGAACCACGCCGTTGGTAGGCGATATCGTTGATATCACCGTGCCCGATGACGGGTATTGCTCCATTGATAAGATCCATGACCGCCGCAATTCTTTGGTGCGTCCTGCATTGGCGAATCTGGATAATCTGATGATCATCAGTTCCGTCAAAGAGCCTGATGTGAATCTGTATCTGATCGACAAGATGACTGCCGCCGCAGTGAATAAGGAGATCACGCCCATCGTCGTTTTTTCAAAGAGCGATCTCGCGCAGACGGATGATCTGGTGGATATTTATCGAAAGGTGAATATCCCGGCGTTCTCGTTCTCGTCGGTCGATAACCGCGGACTGGATGAGATCAAAGCCGTACTCAAGGATAAGGTGACCGCCTTTTGCGGTAATTCGGGAGTAGGGAAGAGCACGCTGCTTAACGCGCTGTTCCCCGAATTATCCCTTCAAACCGGAGAGATCAGCGATAAGCTCGGTCGAGGCAGGCACACGACGCGCACGGTGGAGCTGTTCAAAAAGCACGGCGGTTATATTGCCGATACACCGGGCTTTTCCACCGTGGATATTGAGCGGTTTGAGTTGATCCGCAAGGACGAGCTCAAATTCGCGTTCTCTGAATTCGACGAGTTTTTCGGCACCTGTCAGTTCAATTCCTGTAATCATGTATGTGAAAAGGGCTGTAAGGTGCTCGAAGCTGTAGAAAAGGGGATCATCCCTCGATCTCGTCATGACAGCTATGTGCGCATGTATAATGAGGTCAAGGATATCAAGGAATGGCAGATCAATGTGAATAAATAATTAATGGGGGCAGTTCGCGGTGAACTGCCCCTTATCTGTTCGATGATTATTTAGTTCTTTACGATCTCGACCCAGAAGAAATCCGAATACCAAGGATTGTAACGGTTGATCCTGTAGTTCGATGTATCATAGCTGAATACGTTTGCGGTGTTGTTGTATGCTTCCTTTTTACTGATCTTGACGACGTCCAGTGTTTTGTCATTGGTATTGCTTGTGATACCGATACGTGACGAAGGGTCGATGTTATCAAGAATGATGAAGATACACTTGGATGTTGTGTTCTCACCGAGGAATGCGTTGGATGTTGTACCGTTGGTGAGTTTATTGTTGATGATGGACATTTTTCCGCGGATAATGGGATCGCAGGCGGATGCGCTGCCCTTTTGCGCGTAAAGACCCGCTCCGTTAAAGACTGCCGTATTGTTTGTCATCTCAACATTTTCCAAGTCGAGATAGTTCATGGAGTCACACCAGATCGCGCCGCCTTCGCAGCCGGAGCTGTTCTTGTTCAGCTTTGTGTTTAATACGGTGAGAGGCACGCACATTCCGCTGCCTCTGTAACCGAAGCATATGCCGCCGCCGTTGGAGGAAGCCTTGTTATCGGTGATCGTGCAGTTGTTGACCTTGGTGGTATAATCGCCGTAGATCGCACCTCCATTAACAGCTGTATTGGACAGGAGCTTGCTGTCGTTGATGTTCATAACACAATGGTTATAGATCGCGCCCCCGTTTTGTCCGGAGTTGTTCTCAAATAGAGCGTTATTGACTGTGATTCTCGAATCTTTGTTATACAAAGCTGTATTCCTATTGTCGCGGAAGGTTGTATTATCGATAGTTCCGTTGGCGTTCTTCTCCGTGACGATCGCGCTGTTGGCGTTATTGAGAAAATCTGTGTTTTTGATTATCAGATCAACATGATCGGCTCTCAGACCGGCGTCGGTCGAATCCTTGATGGTGATGCTGTCGAGGCTGAGCCTTCCGCCGTTGACGACTATTCCGCTGATCGCGCCGCGCTTGCCGGTGGAATCGATTACGCTTAAGGTGGTGTTATCGGATTTGATATCAAATTTTTGACGATCGGTATGAATGATCGAATGACCGTTCAGATCAAGTGTTACGGTCTTATCCTTGACATACAGCGCGCCGCCGCTGAAGGCGGAACCGTCCTTATAATAGAAGGTGTCCGCAGAGAGATTATTGCTCTTCCAGTCCTGCATCAGCTTCATGGTACCGCCGTTCTTGGACACGGTTGTCCATGCGTCGCCGAAGGAGAACATATTCGTTGTTTTACCGCCTACGGTCACCTGTGCTACTGTCAGGTTATCGATCGACTTCTTGGTGGTTTCATATGACTTGGCGACTGCGGTCGCTTTCTTTGTATAAAGCTCCATGTCCGCCTTGATCGAAGCCTGTAAGCTGTCTTTGGTCTCCTTGGTGATCATACCGTTTTTGTAATTGTAATCTGCCAGAGAATAGGACGCCATGCAGCCGGTCATCAGATTGGTGTAGTACAACGTATACTGTTCCAGCGTCATATCGTTAAAGGCCTGCGCGTCTTTTTTGATCAGATCGGCGTCGTTATTGTTTTCTTCACTGGACTTGGAGAGCTCAAGATACTGATCGAATGAGGGCTTGCCTTTTAATCCTGCCTGACCGTCGATGATCAGGTTGCTCAGGTCCTTGAAGTCCTTGGTAAAGCTGCTGTTATCGCCGGTCACCTTCATTATATTCATATAATCCTGCGCACAGATATTATCTTCTTTGAATAACGTGATCTGCGCCATCGCTTCTTCATTATATCCCTTTACGCTGGTCAGAATATCGGAAAACCGCTGCAGCTTGTTAATGCTCGACAAAGCCTTGATCTGGCTGGACTGCGCGTTATAGTGAGCATCGATCTTATCGTTCAACTCATTGATGAGGTTGACGATATCCTGTGTGGATGGCTGCGGTTCCTTCGTTGCTTCACCGTAGAAGGTCTTGAACGCCCCCAGCAGACCGCTGGCTATGATACCCGTGACAGGATTCGTTTTGCCGATTAACGAGACCAGGGCGGATGCTCCGCTGAAGAAACCGTCGCTGATCGGTGAGCTGACCGGAGCAGCGGAGGCGGTAAGCGCCATAGCCGACCCTACCGAGATCATCATGATACATACCATAAATGCTGCTAAAAAACGATGGATTTTTTTCATGGTTTTCATCTCCTTATCGATTGAATACTGTGTGCAATCTTTCGGTTGCAACTACAGCATAACAAACAGACCGTGACAAAACACAGACAAAATCGAGAGATTTTGAAAGTTTTTGGATTTTATAAAATTATACTTGCAAAACCCATAAAAGTATGATAAGATAATACTGCTTTGGGGGCGTAGCTCAGCTGGGAGAGCGCTTGAATGGCATTCAAGAGGTCAACGGTTCGATCCCGTCCGTCTCCACCATATTAATCATAAAAGGGTACATCATCGGATGTGCCCTTTTATTATTACCTACAGTAGTGGAGACGGACGGGCTCGAAGGCGACCGTGCGCCTAAAGTAAGCGCAAGCGCACTTTAGGCGTCAAAACAGTCCGGTGGACTGTTTTGAGGGAGAGCGTAGATAAGAGTTAAGACAGGCGGTGACGCTCCGAAGGCGGGGCAGACAGTAACCTACAGAAATATCCTCCGTCCGTCTCCACCATATTAATAAATTAAGGAGTCCCGATATGGGGCTCCTTAATTTATTACCTACAGGAAGCGGAGAGTGACGGGATCGAACATATAAATATCATAGATTTGGCACAAAATCCGCTTATCCTTTCATTTACAAAAATGTAATCTCATTTTTCTTCTACGCTATTGATATTGTGATAATGGTTGTGCTATAATGTTTTGGTAAATTGAGTAAGTATGACTTTTCTACTTATTTAATCATTATAATATAACAGAAACCAGAAATCTGCTGAGTACATTCAGTAATCAGGAGGAATTGACCATGCCTTTATGTATGGGTTGTTTAAATGAAATACCCGCTGCCGATTCGGTATGTAAGGTCTGCGGCTTTGATAATTCCGAGAAGCAGACTGCGCCGTTCTTGCCGTTCGGTACTGTTTTGAATTATAAATATGTCGTAGCAAAGAATCTGGAGACGAACGGTGAGAGCACCCGATATCTCGGCTATGATAAACAGACCGGTAAGGTGCTGGCGATTCGCGAGTTCCTGCCGATCGGTCTGTTTGATCGTGGTGAAAATGAGACAAAGCTCTTTGTCACTCCGCAGGATAAAGAAAGCTTTAACCGGGCGATGGATGATTTCAAGAGCTATTATGAAACGCTCAATTCCTTGACCGATAAGACCGCGATGATCAATATCGAGGATATCTTTACCGAGAACAATACTGCTTATGTGATCGAAGAGAACGACGATCTTTTGCCGTTCACCGAGTATGTCGAGCACAACGGCGGTCATCTGGAATGGGATACGGCTCGTCCGCTCTTTATGCCCATCATCACACTGATCGAGAATGTCCACAAGCTCGGTATCGGTCATTACGCGATCTCTCCTTCTAATTTATATGTTACCTCCGGCGGCAAGCTCAAGCTCGGCGGCTTCTCGACTGAGAATGAGCGCAAGCGCGGTACGATGCTGAAATCTCAGCTCTACAGCGGTTGTGCCGCACCGGAGCAGTATCTGGATAATCAAAAGCTGGATGTCCCGACCGATATCTACGGTTTGACCGCGACGCTGTTTTATGCGTTGACCGGTAAGCTCCCGGGTAACGCCAAGGAGCGCGAGAAGGATCCCCGACTTTTGATCAGCACCAATACCGTCAAGCGTTTGCCGCCTCATGTTGTTACCGCGTTGGCGAACGGCTTGCAGATGAAGAGTGAGGCGCGTATCGCTGATTTTGACGAGCTCAGAGCGCAGCTCTCGGTTTCCTCTACCGTACAGGCGATTCAGGATGAGATCTCCCGTACCGCGAGCATGACGCCGATCAAGCGCGAGGATGAGGAACAGCGTTCACGTGTAAATCCCACGGTTGTCGGCTTGATCGCGACACTGGTGTCGCTTCTGATCTTCTCCGCGATCGGACTGTTCTGGCTGCCGACCAATCCGCTGATGGGGCTGTTCACTAACGGTTCTACCATTCCTGCTACTTTGGAGGCGCCGACAGAGGACTGGACAGGTCCCGTGATGGCGGATTATACCGGCAAAACGCTGGATGAACTCAAGGGCTCTTTCTCCGGTACGATCAAGGTTGACGCCGACGGCGCCTACAGTGATCATATTGAAAAGGGCAAGATCATTTCGCAGGAGCCTGCCGCAGGTTCTCCTGTCTACGGCGCCGACTCCGATTCTGTCATTTATGTTCTGATCAGTAAGGGACCCGAACTGATCGCGCTGCCTGATGTTGTTGATAAATCATATACCGCAGCGGCGGAGGATCTGACACGACTCGGATTCATCGTGCTGCAGGAGGTTGAGTACAGCAATACGGTTGCCGAGGGTAAGGTGATCGGTATCGTCGATCATACCGCGGGGGATAAGATCGAATCCGGCTCTGAGGTCACGCTCAAGGTTTCGTTAGGTAAAGAAAAAACCAGTTCAAATTAAACTCTCTTTGTTTCAAAAAATAACAGGTGGGTAAAACGCTACCCACCTGTTGTGTTTTATTCAGTGATTTGATGTCAGAATTTCAGCTTGTGGATATTGTTCTCCGCCTGCTGAATCACGTTGAAGATTTCACCGGCTGTTTCGGGATATTCATCGGCGAGCTGATCCGGAGAAGAGGAGAGGTTCTCAAACGCCTCCAGGTAGCTTGCACTGTCTTTGTCGGTCATGCTGCCGATATCGGTGTAATATTTATCCATGACCGCGTAGGCGTAGCCGCTGTAGACCTCCTTAGGCACGGTGAACAGCTCGGTCGGATTCTTGTGATTCGCCGAATATAATCTGCGGAATACACGGTACAGCATGATCATAAAGTAATTGTTGATCGTTCTGTCAAGCTTGCGGTTTTTAGCGGTGGCGGCAAAGTCATAGATGACGTTCACCATATTGGCGATCAGCCTGCGGTTGACGATCTGAGCGGCGCTTTGCTTACGCGAGCCTCTCTCGATGATCGGCTCATTGATCTCGTAATCGCGGTCGGCGGTTCTGCCGAGCAGATAATCACAGCTGACATTATAGAAATCCGCGGCTTTGACGAGGAAATCCAAGCCACATTCTCTGATTCCCTTTTCATAATGCGATAGCAGTGCCTGTGAGATACCCAGCTCCTCAGCCGCCTGTTTTTGTGTGAGCTTCTTTTCCTTTCTCAAAAAAGTCAGATTACGTGAAAAATCCTTGTTCATTCTATCACCTGCTGTTTGGTCTATAATATACAGATAGTATAATACAAATATTACTGTTTGTAAAGCACGGAGGACGCTATGCAATCCTATTATATCCATTTGATTCGTCACGGAGCGATCAGCCCGACCTTAAAGGGGCGATATATCGGCACGACCGATGTGCCTTTGTCCGAAGAGGGTAAGGTTGCCTTGAAGAAGCTGGACGCTTCTATGGACTATCCCTATGCCAAGGTGGTGTTCACTTCACCCTTAAAGCGCTGTACACAGACTGCTACGCTCCTGTATCCCCATATCACACCGCTGACGATCGATCAGCTCATGGAATGTAACTTCGGTGAATGGGAGAATCATACAGCCGATGAGCTGCGAAGTGACCCGAACTTCGCCAAGTGGCTTGCCGGTGATAGTGAAGTCAAGCCGCCGAGAGGGGAGAGTACTGCCGATTTCACACGCAGGATCTGTGTGATGTTTGAGAGCATCGTGAACGGTCTGATGCAGACCGGAACGACCGACGCCGCGATCATCACTCACGGCGGAGTGATGAATATGCTGTTGGCGGTATACGGATTACCGCAGGCAAAGCCCTTTGACTGGGCTTGTGACAGCGGCTGCGGCTACTCGCTGCGTATCACTCCCTCGTTGTGGATGCGCGACAAGGTCGCCGAGGTTTATCAGCGAATTCCGCTCATAAGAGAAAATGACGAATAAACTCATATTTTGAAATCGCACGAATATAATACTTCATATTTCCTTTATTTTGGTGATTATAATATTGTATTTTGCAGGATTATATGCTAAAATGAAAGAGTATTGGCGTTTGACCAACGAAAAGATCAAATGTCGAAGGAGTGTGATGACATTGTTATCAAATCTATTGGTTAGAATTGATTTATCCCGCAAGGATTTTTCTAAAGGTCAGCGCAAGATCGCTGATTATATTGAGGAGCATTATGACTCTGCCGCATTTATGACTGCCGCTAAACTGGGTGATGAGGTAGGTGTATCGGAGAGCACGGTCGTGCGCTTCGCGACCCAGATCGGCTATGACGGCTTTCCGTATTTGCAAAAGGCGATGCAGGAGATGATCCGCGACAAGCTCAATTCTGTTCAGCGTATTGAGGTGACCACCGGTCGTATCGGGGATTCCGACGTCGTGGAGAGCGTACTCAATCAGGATATCGACAAGATCCGACGCACCATCGACGAGGTATCGCGTGAGGATTTCAAAAAGACAGTCAACGCGATCATCAACGCACGCAACATCTATGTATTCGGCGCAAAATCGTCCTCTTATATCGCTAACTTTTTTGCGTATTACCTTGACCTGATCTTCGGCAACGTGCATATTCTCAATTCCACATCAAAGACGACGACTTACGAGAAGCTCTTTCGTATCTCCAAGGAGGATGTGATGATCGGCATCAGCTTTCCGCGTTATTCCGCGATGGCGGTCGACGCGATGAGCTTTGCGCATGATCGCGGAGCCGAGGTCATTGCGATCACCGACAGCATGGTAGCGCCTGTTGTCAAGGACGCGGATGAGGTGCTGTTGGCGCGCTCTGATATCGCTTCTGTTGTCGATACACTTGTAGCCCCCTTGAGCCTGATCAACGCATTGTTGGTGGCGATCGTCATCGAACGTAAGGAAGATATCAAAAATACCTTTATCGATTTGGAAGAGGTGTGGAGAGAACAGAACGTCTACGCCGGCAATCGAATCGACAGTACCAGAACATGATCGATAAATCTATAAAAGTTGTGGTGATCGGTGCAGGACCTGCAGGAATGATGGCGGCAGGCGCCGCCGCTGAGAACGGCGCTGACACTATTCTCATTGAAAAAAATCAGAAGGTCGGGCGCAAGCTCGCCATCACGGGCAAAGGTCGGTGCAATATCACGAACTTCTGTGATAATGAGACCTTTATCGCGCACGTGACCTCGAATCCGCGTTTTTTGTACAGCGCGATCAACCGATTTACCTGCTATGATACCGTCGCCTTCTTTGAAGAGCGCGGGCTTGCAACTAAGGTGGAACGCGGCAATCGTGTATTCCCCGTATCCGACAAGGCGTTGGATGTTGTCGATACCCTCTATGATTATTTACACGAGCGCGGTGTGCGGATCCTTCAACGAGAAGCCAAAGGGCTTTTGATCGAGAACGGCTCCGTCAAAGGGATTCGTTTACAGGATCAGGTACTCTATGCCGATAAGGTGATCATCACCTGCGGCGGTATGTCATATCGCGCGACAGGTTCGACCGGAGACGGATACACATTCGCGAAAGCCGCCGGACATACCGTCACACCGCTTTTGCCGTCATTGGTTCCTTTAGTGGCGGAGGATAAGGATATCCCTGAATTACAGGGGTTATCATTGAAAAATGTCCGTCTGTCTGTTACGGATAATCAAACCGGTAAAGAGGTATATTCCGATATGGGTGAGATGTTGTTTACGCATTTCGGTCTTTCCGGACCTCTCGTTTTATCCGCAAGCGCCCATATGCGAAATATGTCGCCCGGTCGCTATACCGCTTATATCGATATGAAACCGGCTTTGGATGACGATACCCTGGATAAGCGGATCCTGCGTGATTTTTCCGAATTCGCCAACAAGGATATCATCAACTCTCTGGGCAAACTGCTCCCGAAAAAGCTGATCCCCGTCATCATTGAACGTTCAGGAATCGCGCCGCATACGAAGTGTAATATCACTACCGCCGTACAGCGGCAATCGTTGTCAGAGCAAATCAAGCGTTTCTGCGTGAAGATCCACGCCTTTCGCCCGATCAATGAGGCGATCGTGACACACGGCGGCGTCGATGTCAAGGATATCGATCCGCGCACGATGGAAAGCAAGCTCGTCAAGGGCTTGTATTTTGCAGGTGAAGTGCTGGATCTCGACGCTTATACAGGCGGATTCAATCTGCAGATCGCGTACTGCACCGGCAGACTTGCCGGAGAATCCGCCGCAACTGATATATATTAAGGAGAAAACTATGTCTATTGCTATTGCTATCGACGGCCCCGCAGGAGCCGGTAAATCGACCATCGCGCGACTTGCCGCAAAGGAACTCGGTTATATTTATGTGGATACGGGCGCGCTGTATCGCACCATCGGTCTGGCGGCGTTCAGACGCAATCTGACCGCAGAGGATAAAGAGCAGATCATCACGATGCTGCCCGAGATCAAGGTGGAATTGGCGTTTAACGAGCGTCAGGAGCAGATCGTCCTGCTCGACGGTGAGGACGTCAGCGGCTTGATCCGCACTCCCGAGATCTCGATGATGGCATCAGCCGTATCCGCGATCCCCGAGGTCAGAGCCTATCTGCTCGATCTGCAGCGCAGTATGGCGCACACCAACAACGTCATCATGGACGGCAGAGATATCGGTACCGTTGTACTGCCCGACGCGAAGATCAAGATCTTCCTGTCAGCATCTCCCGAATGCAGAGCACGCCGCCGCTATGACGAGCTGATCGAAAAGGGCATGGACGTTAAATACGAGGATATCCTGTCGGATGTCGTCGCGCGCGACTACGCGGACTCTCACCGTGATATCGCGCCCCTGAAACCGGCTGATGACGCGATCAGCGTCGATACCTCAGGCGAGGATCTGGAAACCTCAGTCAATAAACTCTTAGGAATCATGAGGGAAAGATTATGAAAAAGCGCAATCATTTTTACTTTTTCTGGAGAGGGTTACTGAAGCCCTTCTTCCAACTTAAATTTCATATGAAGTATATCGGCGTCGAGAATGTACCGGACGAGGGCGCGTATATCTTAGCGTCCAACCACACCCATGCGGCTGACCCGATCATCATGGGTATGGGCTTGAAGCGTCAGGTCATGTTTATGGCGAAGGAAGAGCTGTTCCAAAACAAGTTTGTCGGTTGGTTCATCCGCAAGCTCGACGCTTTCCCTGTCAGCCGCGGCAAGGCGGATACCGGCTCGATCAAGCATTTTGAGGAGGTGCTCAAGGACGGCAATCTGATGGGCATCTTCATCGAGGGTACCCGCTCCAAGGATGGTAACTTCCTTCCGCCGAAAAACGGCTGCAGTTTGATTGCCTATGACACCAAGACTCCCGTCATCCCCGTTTGTCATACCAAGATCGGAAAACGCCTTTACTTCCATTTCGGCAAACCGATATCTCTGGAGGAAATGGGCTTTGATAAGGGCGGCGCAAGGGAATTTCGTAACGCCAGCCGAATCATCATGGATCACATCAAGGCAATCCGCGAGGAGGACTTAGCGTCGGCAGGAGAGAATAATGGCTGATATCATCGTTGCAAAATCCGCCGGCTTTTGCTTTGGCGTGAACCGCGCGGTCAAGATTGCCTTCGATGTTGCCGACCGTCAACACGGCGGCTGCACCTTAGGGCCGATCATTCATAATAAAGAAATGGTCGCGGCGCTGACCGACAGGGGAGTGGTATCGGTTGACTCCCTTGATGAAATAAAAGGGAAACAACCTGTGATCATCCGATCCCACGGCGTCAAGAGAGCGGTCTATGATCAGCTCAATGAGATGGGGCTCGCGTATATCGATGCGACCTGTCCCTTTGTCGCTAAGATCCATTCTATCGTCTATGATATGAGCCGACAGGGTTATACCATCCTGATTGCCGGAGATGAAAATCACCCCGAGGTACAGGGAATCCTCTCGAATTGTGTCAGCAGTTATTATATTTTCAAGAACGTTGAGGATTTGAAGAAAATTATAGATATAATTCCTGAGGAGAATAAAGATCGAATCTGTGTCGTCGCTCAGACGACTTTTAACGAAAATTTTTGGAAAAATTGTATAGTTTTTTTGAAAAAACTATGTACAAACGCCAAAGTTTTTGATACAATATGTAATGCTACGTCAAAGCGACAAGCGGAAGCACACACTTTGTCAGCAAGATGTGACTGCATGATCGTGGTAGGAGATCGCTCCAGCTCCAATACAAATAAGCTCTATGAGATTTGTAAAAGGAACTGTGAACGCACCTATCTGATCGAGACAGCCACCGAACTTGACAGGGCGATGTATGCCGACGCTCAGACTATTGGCGTAACAGCCGGCGCTTCTACACCGGACAGGATTATAAAGGAGGTACTGGATACAATGAGTGAAAACACTACATCCAGCGTAAACGAAACTGAGAACTTTGAGGAGATGTTAGAAGAATCTCTGAAGAGTTTAAACACTAATGAAAGGGTTATGGGTACTGTCGCAAGCATCACTCCGAACGAAGTGTATGTTGAAGTCGACGGTAGAAAGCAGACTGGCTTTATCCCATTTGACGAGTTATCATCCACTCCGATTCAGAGCGCCGATGAAGTTGTCAAGGTCGGCGATCGTGTAGAACTGCTGATTATGAAAACCAATGACGTCGAGGGTACCATCATGCTCTCTAAGCGCAGAGTCGACGCACAGAAGGGCTTTGAGGAGCTGCAGAAGGCTTATGATGAGAAGCAGATCCTCACCGGTCCCGTTACCGAGGTCGTTTCCGGCGGCGTGATCGTTGTCGCTAACGATATCCGCGTATTCATCCCTGCATCGCAGGCTACCATGGAGCGTGACGCTAACCTTGAGGAGCTTAAGGGTCAGGAGGTCAAGTTCCGTCTGATCGAGCTCTCTCAGCGCGGAAGAAGAAGAAAGATCATCGGCTCCATTAAGAGCGTTCTCCGTGACGAGTATGCCGCTAAGCGTGCTGAGTTCTGGGAGAACTGCGAGGTCGGCAAGGTTTATACCGGCGTTGTCCGCACTTTGACTTCCTACGGCGCGTTCGTAGACCTCGGCGGCGTATCGGGCATGATCCACATTTCCGAGCTGTCCTGGCTGCGCATCAAGCATCCGAGCGAGGTCGTCAATGTTGGCGATACCGTTGAAGTATATATCAAGGATATCAACACCGAGACCAAGAAGATCTCTCTGGGCTACAAGAAGACCGAGGACAATCCGTGGGTCATCCTCGAAAAGGATTATCCTGTCGGCACTGTTGTCAAGGCGAAGATCGTCGGTCTGACCGCGTTCGGTGCATTTGCTAACATCATCCCCGGTATTGACGGCTTGATCCATATCTCTCAGATCTCCAACAAGCGCATCGAGAAGCCTGCCGATGAGCTGGCGATCGGTGATGAGGTCGAGGCTAAGATCACCGGTATCGACTTTGAGAAAAAGCGTGTCAGCCTTTCCATCCGCGCGCTGCTGCCCGAGGACGCTCCTGCTGCTCCCGTTGTTGAGGAGGAAGAGGACGAGGTCGTTGCTGTTGTTGAGCCTGACGCCGCTCCCGTGATTCGTGATCTCGAGGACGAGGTTCCTGCTGAAGAGGCTGCTCCCGTTGAGGAAGCTGTCGCAGAGGAAGCACCTGTTGAAGAGGCTGCTCCTGTTGAGGAAGCTGTCGCAGAGGAAGCTCCTGCAGACGCTGAATAATGATTTTGATGACGGGTATCCGAAAGGGTACCCGTTTTTTTCTTTATATTAGTCGATTAAGGAATATTATTATCCCGATAATTTGGTATGATAGAATCATATAATATAATATAGTATAGGATCTGATATTATGATGGAAACCATTACTAAAGATACCAACGCTGTTTTTACGCAATTGATCGAGACCGCCAAGCTGCGAGAGGGTTCGATTGTCGTGCTGGGCTGCTCCACCAGTGAGGTGGGCGGCAGTCGTATCGGCACACATTCGAGTATGGATATTGCCGCGGCGGTGTATGACGGCTTCTTTGATCTGCTCAAAGAGAAGGGGATCTATCTGGCGGCGCAATGCTGCGAGCACCTTAACCGTGCTTTGGTGATCGAGAGAGAGCTTGCCGAAAAGTACAATATTCCGATCGTTAACGCTGTTCCGCAGCCTAAGGCAGGCGGCAGCAGTGCGACAACCGCTTACGCGCGTTTTGACGATCCGGTTTTGGTGGAGCATATTAAAGCGGATGCAGGCGTCGATATCGGCGGAACGCTGATCGGTATGCACCTCAAAGAAACCGCCGTTCCGCTCAGATTACCGCAGAAGAAGATCGGGGACGCGTTTGTCGCGTCTGCCCGTACCCGGGCGAAGTTTATCGGCGGCGCTAGGGCGGTCTATGATGAAGAGCTATTATAGGCGCGTGCGTCTTTTTGTTTGATTGCCACTGCTATGGAGTATGGCAATCGCAACCGGATTATTTTGTGAATCAGAGGTACTGTTATGATGACTGCAAAAGATGAATTTATCAAGATTTATACGGAGAACATCACGCGCAAGGGTTCCGCGGAGTTGCTGGAATGGATCCAAAAGACCGATTTTTTCACCGCTCCGGCAAGCACCAAGTATCACTGCGCCTGTGAAAACGGCTTGGTGATGCACTCGGTCAGCGTGTACAATACGATGATCGAAAAGCATTTTGATGAAGAAAACGATAATCTCGAGAGCTTTGCGATTTGCGCCCTGCTCCATGATCTGTGTAAGGCGCAATTCTATAAGGTTTCCACGCGCAATGTCAAGAATGATGAGACCGGTCAGTGGGAAAAGGTGCCGTATTACGCGATCGATGACAGCTTTCCCTACGGTCACGGTGAAAAGAGTGTGTTCCTGATCGAGCGCTTTATGCGGCTTAAGCTCGATGAAGCGATGGCGATCCGCTGGCATATGGGCGGCTTTGATGATAACAACGGCTTCTATATCAGCAATGCCTACGATCGTTATCCCCTTGCCGTCAAGCTGCATTTAGCCGATCTGGAAAGCACTTATCTCAGAGAAAAGGGCACCTCCGCCGTGCGCAGATAATTTGACCGGGAGTTTATATGAATTTCGAGGAAGCAAAAAGAAAGATAGCACAGCTCTCAAAGGAGCTCAATTATCATAACGACCGCTATTATAATCGTGATGATCCCGAGATCTCTGACTTTGAGTATGACGCGATGCTGCGTGATCTGGAGAATCTGGAGGCGGAATTTCCCGAGTTGATCGCGCCCGATTCTCCCACGCAAAAGGTCGGCGGCAGTAAGGGTGAAAAGTTCTCTTCCGTTATGCATACTGTCCCGATGGAAAGCCTGCATGATTCCTTCTCCGCGGATGAGATACGTGATTTTGACCGCAGAGTGCGTGAAATCGTTACCGATCCCGAATATGTGGTTGAGC
Organism: uncultured Clostridia bacterium; assembly: GCA_946406145.1. GTDB lineage: Bacteria > Bacillota > Clostridia > Oscillospirales > Acutalibacteraceae > Ruminococcoides. Next base: position 42,753 of record CAMJJL010000013.1, read on the forward strand.
CGAAGTTTGACGGATTATCCGTATCATGCGAGTACCGTAACGGCGTTTTTGTGCGCGGCTCAACACGCGGCGACGGCACAACGGGTGAGGACGTCACCGATAATCTGATGACCATCAAGAGCCTGCCGAAGCGCTTGAAGAATGCCCCTGCTTTTTTGGAGGTACGCGGTGAAGTATATATGTCGGTCGCTACCTTTGAAAAGCTGGTTGCCGAACAGGAAAACAACGGTGAGAAGCCGTTCAAAAATCCGCGCAATGCCGCGGCAGGTTCTCTCAGACAAAAGGACAGCAGGATTACCGCAAAGCGCGATCTGGATATCTTTGTGTTCAACATTCAGGCAATGGAGGGCTATGCCGTCACAACGCATGTACAGTCGCTCGATTATCTGACCGAGCTGGGTTTTCCGACCGCCTTCTATCACAGCTATACCGATATCGACGATGTGCTGGGTGAGATCGACCGCATCGACAAATGCAGGGGAGAGCTGCCCTGTGATATTGACGGCGCTGTCGTCAAGCTGAACAACCTTGCCGATCGTCAGCGTCTGGGCAGTACCGCCAAGTACCCTCGATGGGCAGAAGCCTATAAATATCCGCCCGAGGAGAAAGAGACCGAGCTGCTCGATATTGAGATCAATGTCGGCAGAACGGGCGCCGTCACGCCTGTCGGTATCTTCAAGCCTGTACTGCTCGCCGGCACCACCGTATCACGCGCAACGCTCCATAACGAGGATTTCATTCGTGAACTCGGTGTGAGCATCGGCGATACGGTCAAAATCCGCAAAGCAGGTGAGATCATCCCCGAGGTGCTCAGTGTTGTCAGGCATACCGAGGGCGCCGATCCGTACACTTTGCCCGAATACTGTCCGTCATGCGGCAGCAGACTTGTCAAAGAAGAGGGTGAAGCGGCGATCCGCTGTACCAACACCGAATGTCCCGCGCAGCTCCTCAGACATTTGATCCACTTTGTGTCTCGTGACGCGATGGATATCGACGGGCTGGGTCCATCCCTGCTGGAGCAGCTCTTGAACGCCGGCTTGATCACCACCTTCACCGACCTGTATCAGCTCAAGGCCGATGATGTCGCTAAGCTCGATCGCATGGGTGAGAAATCGGCTGATAATCTGATCCGGTCGATCGATAACTCCAAAAGCGCTGAGATCAATCGTCTGGTGTACGCGCTCGGTATCCGCCATATCGGAGAGAAAGCGGCAAAGCTGTTATGTGAGCATTTCCTCAGTATCGAAAAGCTGTTTGACGCGAGTGTCGAGGAGATCGCCGCGATCGACGGCTTTGGTGAGATCATGGCACAGGCCGTCTACGATTACTTCCACTTACAGGGCACCGCGCACTTGATCGCTCAGCTCAAAGAGCTCGGCGTTGAGATGAAGCCCCTTGAGAGGAAGGAAAAAACCGGCGGATTTATCGGCAAGACCTTTGTATTAACAGGAACCTTACCGACTATGAGCAGAAAAGAAGC
>CAMJJL010000014.1 GCA_946406145.1 uncultured Clostridia bacterium
AATGTTTATGCGGCTTTGCAATAGCGGGTTAGAGGGGGTTAAGGTATTATCATTAGCACTTTCAAAAACCGCAAAAATACTGTTTACGGGCATTTGCTGACCACCTTGATTTTTTTTGACTTTTGCGTTGGCAACTTTAATTAATCCCTCATCAACAAGGTCAGTATATCTGCCCTCATCAATCAACTTGTTTCTCAAATCATTCAGGCTGCTAATCAACAGTCGCCTTTTTTCGCTGTTTATGTAGACGTGATATTTTGTGTTCTTCATTTGTAAAACCTCCGTAAGTTTAGATTATATCCTACAAATCCAACTATCCGACTGTTTTATAAAAGCCAAAGGGAGGCAACTTCCTTACGAAGTGCCTCCCTTTTGCGGTCTTTTTTATTTGGTCGAGATAGGAATGTGACAGGATTTGAAAGGGCGTGAAGAAAACAGTCCGGCGGACTGTTTTTAGCCCGTGGAGCTAGGTAAACGTCAGACAGAAGCAGCGTGCATCATGCGATATGTCTGATATCTTCTTATACAGCGTCGTCACCTCGACCAGAAGGAAAAGCCCAGCATTTAAGCTAAAACGGCTTATTTGCTGGGCTTTTTGGTGTTTTCAGAATTTTACAAATGTAAAGAATTCTTAACAAAAGATAATAGTTTTGACAGACTTATGCAACAAAAATTATGCCCCTCAATCGAGCAATATCGTTAAGTTAAGAAAAAGTATCTCGCTGACGCTCGGTCGATTGATACAATTCCTCAGTCGCCAACGGGCGACAGCTCCTTTTACCAAAAGGAGCCTTCTTAACTTGATGATATTGTCTTGTGAGTGTCCCTTTTCCTTATCTCATTGTTATTCTATATTCAACATTTGTTCCTCAATTTGAGGGAGGAAGAATTTTGCGTAGCCGCGACTGTTGGGATGAATACCGCGCGAATACTCAGCGTTGATATCAGAAATATAGTAATTATAACAAAAACTGTAATTTGCGTCAAAACCCGATCGATACATATCGACTGAATATGTTTTACCGCAGCCGTATTTCCGTGCCAATTCAATGCCCTTTTTCCCGAATACTTTTTGATTGTACAAAGAGCCCCAGTTCATCTCCTGTGAACGCACATGAATGATAGACGCGTTTTTCATTTTACTGTCTGCAGCCTCGGAATCCGTACCCGTCATCAGCTGCATCGCTTTGATAAAGCCTGACTGAAACGAGCTTTCTGTCTCGTAATATTCCGGCAGCAGCGTTTTATGCTGTCCGTACTGATTATGATACGCAGTCCTTTCAGACCAGCCTGAATATTCGTTCGCAGGACAATAATCGTAATCATATACGCGTCCGGTCTTGTTGGTGGAATAACTGACATGCGGCAATCCGGTATCGTTTGTTCCGCCGTTAAAGAGAATCAAATCCGCCTTTTGTCCTTCTTTGATCGCCGCGCGCACCTGATTGGCGACATGTGACTTGTATGGAGCATCATAGGCAAATTGCCATTTTGCAGAAGATGCACCGTCCGTATTCCTGACCAGCTCTGCCGCTATCGTAGAACCGGGATAGGAATAATCCCTATGCTTCATACCGAACTTCGTGCCGATCATATCGCAAAGCCCCTCAAAACGAGTGTAATCATAACGAGGGAAGCGTTTTGCCGCAAAATCGTTGCGTTGATTATCCGCAAGCGTATCCTTATAGCCTTGACCGCTGTTGATCGGATCGCCGCTCCCGTGCATGATACTGTCACCGAAAGCTACCAGCGTTTTGCCGTGCCACTTCTTATAGAGTGTCAGGCACTCAATAAAGTAATCCATCTCATCGGCTGTAACCAATCGATTCGGGTACAGCATGCCGTAATAATCCGGCAGAAACCACCCGTAATGTGCCGCGGTATTGATACTTCGATCGGTCGTATCCTTGGCATAGTAATAATCACCCGATCTGGTCAGCATGGAAGTATTGACCGAAGCGTTATGCTTTGAACTGATAGGCTTTGTCGGATACTGATACGCGAGCTTGAGACTGTTCGCGATAAACTGTCTGGTAGGCGGAGAATTCCGCAGCGAGATCAGCCGCTCACGTGTTCCGGCTGTATAAAAGCCATGATCATACGCTTTTTTCATCACAGCGGAATCATCGCTGTGATAACCCGGGCACTCCGAAAAATCGGTATCATACAGATCCATTGACCACATCAGCGCATAATACCAACCGGCGGCATCGGAGATCATAGGACGATACGCAAGCGAATCGGAAGCATTTTTGGGCATATGATACGGCGATACCCCCGCTTCACTCAGCTTATACTTACCGTCTGTTGCGTAAACACGATAGGTGCGCAGCCGTGTCGCGTCATCAAGCTCATTTGATACGGGAGTATGCTCATAGGACGTCCCTTTATAATTGGCAGCCACGGGTCTCCACTTTGTTTCACCGGCGTAGCGCATCTCGATATTATACTTTGACGCTGTATTCGTCCACGAAAAACGATACGTGTAAGTGCCGTTGTCATGATAGGTGCTTTTCACTTGACTCACAACCGGCATATCATAGTATTTGATATACCATCCCGATGAATTGAAGTCCGAGATGAATGACGATTCATTCTTATCAAGACAACGGATCGTATAGGTGTAACCCTTACCTGCGTGAACATCACGCTCAACAAACGAAGTATTTGAGGTTGTTGTCATCCTCCTCCATCCGTTCGACGCCTTCCAATACACGCGGTATAGAACATCACTTCCTCGGCTGTCCCATGTGAATTTGATACCGCCGTCTATCGCCTCGATCGTCTTAAATTGTGGATTCGCTACATTTGCGGCAGACGCCGAGGGCACAACCGATCCGGCAAAAACGGTAATCAGCAGGATGATGATCAGTAAAACACTAACAAAGCGCTTCACAGCGGATATACAATTCTGCATTTTAATCTCCTTCTTTAAATCGCGTTGAGATTGATCAATATAATTCGGTTAAAATATCCTTATATAAAGATAACGATAACGATGAAAAAGTTTTATCATTTCAAAAATCTTCTATTTATTTGTCGATTAATGTCAATCGGCGTCCAGCAGATATCATAGCACAGAAAACGCAGGATAGCAATTATCTTGTGCTCTTTTTTTGTTACAACATTGAAATTTTATCATTTTCACCGAGAATTATAGAATCCGTTTGATATGATACAATGGATGACAAAACTGATGACAGAGGGATATTATGACGAATTCAGATGAAATCAAAGCGCAGTTCTCAACGCTCAACGATATGCAGCAAAAGGCGATCTTCCAGACGGAGGGTCCCGTGCTGATCTTAGCCGGCGCAGGATCGGGAAAGACGACCGTGCTGGTCAACCGTATCGCGTATATCATCAAAGCGGGGCTTGCCGAGCCGTGGCAGATCCTCGCGATCACCTTTACCAATAAAGCGGCAGGGGAGCTCAAAGAAAGGATCGAGGCCGTCGGAGGTGAGGGCGCCGAGGAAGTATGGGCGGCGACCTTCCACTCCACCTGTGCGCGCATCCTCAGACGATGGGGTGACCGACTCGGCTTTACGAGTCACTTCACCATCTATGATACCGATGACTCACGCCGCTTGATGAAGGAGATCTTAAAGCAGCTGAACATTGATGAAAAGTTCCTTTCTCATAAAACCGTGCTCAACGAGATCTCGAAGTACAAGGATAGGATGAAGGAGCCGAAGGACGTCAAGACCGACGCCTCCTACGACAGCCGCCTGAAATATATCGCCCGGGCTTATGAGCTGTATCAGCAGCGTCTGCTGACCTCCGACGCGATGGACTTCGACGATCTGATCTGCAACACCATCAAGCTGTTCGATCAGAATCAGGATGTGCTTGAATACTATCATCGCCGCTTCAAATACATTATGGTGGATGAGTATCAGGATACCAACAAGAGCCAATATCGCCTGATCAGCCAGCTCTCGCGCGCAAGGAACAACCTTTGTGTCGTCGGTGATGACGATCAGAGTATCTATCGCTTCCGCGGCGCGACGATCGAGAACATCCTCAGCTTTGAGAACGAGTTCAAGGGCGCTGTCGTCATCCGGCTCGAACAGAATTATCGCAGTACAGGCACCATCCTCGACGCGGCGAATCATGTGATCAAGAACAATGTCGAGCGCAAGGGCAAGACCCTATGGACACAGAATCCGAAGGGTGAGCGCATTACCGTTCATACCGCGCCGAACGAGAGGGAAGAGGCGATGTTTATCGCGCGTACCATCCTCGACGGCGTATCATCAGGCCGCAGCTTCTCCGACTATGCGGTTCTCTATCGCATGAACGCCCAAAGTAACGCGGTCGAGCAGGCTTTGTCTCGGTCGGGTATTCCGCACCGTGTGATCGGCGGTCACCGCTTCTATGACCGTGAAGAGATCAAGGATATGACATCCTATTTACAGGTCATCAACAATCCGCATGACGACATCCGTCTGCGCCGTATCATCAACAAGCCCAAGCGCGCTATCGGGGACGCGACCATGACGAAGGTCGCCGAGATCGGCGCGGGGATAGGAGAGAGTGTCTATTCTGTTATCCGACATGCTTCCGATTATCCTACCTTATCCCGTGCGGCGGTGAAGCTGGAGAATTTTGCCAAGCTCATCGACGGCTTGATCGAGGCGGCAGAATCCGGTGATTATTCTATTGCAGAATTATATAATCTGATACTGGAGCATACCGATTACAAGAATTACCTGATCGCCGAGAAGGATGATTACGAACAGCGCATCGAGAATATCGACGAGTTGTCCTCCAACATCATCAAGTTTCAGGAGGATTACGGCGATGACGCGACCCTGGGCGCTTTTCTCGAAGAGATCTCACTGATGACGGATATCGACAACTATGACGCCGAGACAGACAGCGTCGTGATGATGACCCTCCATTCCGCAAAGGGACTGGAATTCCCCGTCGTATTCATCCCCGGCATGGAGGACGGCGTTTTCCCGTCGATGGCCACCATCATGGAGGCAGGGGAGCTGAACGAAGAACGCCGATTAGCCTATGTCGGCATCACCCGCGCAAAGGAAAAGCTCTATCTGATCAAAACGCGTGAGCGTATGCTGTTCGGCTCGACCACGCATAATCGTGAATCGCGCTTTGTCACCGAGATTCCCGGTGAGCTGGTGGAGAGAACCGGTAACGAGAATGTATACGCAAATCACAAATTCGAGTATCAGCCGCAGCAGAAGTTCGATCCCTTCGCAAAGAAAAAGCCTGTCACTAAGCCCTCCTCGAACAAGTACAGCGTCGGCAATACCGTATTCCATAAGGTGTTCGGCACGGGAATGGTACTCACCGCTACGCCGATGGGTAACGATACCATGCTGGAGATCGCCTTTGACAAGGTCGGCACCAAAACATTGATGGCGAACTTTGCCAAGATGGAGATCATTCAATAAGTTAACATATATATTGAGACCGCCGCTCATCGTCACTCGCCGTATTTGCTGAAGTCGGTTGATTGATACAATCCCTCGGTCGCCAACAGGCGACAGCACTCCGGTGTATGGATTCTACAGCCCAAAACAAGTTTTGGATAGAATCTCACCTTTACCAAAGGGAGCCTTGGGGTCTGATTATTATTCACAAAACAAGAAAACCTCCGTATTATGTAATGATGTAATCCATCAAATACATTTTTGGAGGTTTTACTTATGCCTGATAATGTAAACGAAACGGTAGAAACCCGTCATCGGGGCGAACCTGTCTGCATTGACGCAAGGCGCGTTTATGACAGCTGCGGCGATAAAGACTGCTTGTCCGATCTTCCTGTTTTTCTCAGTGACGCGTCACAGGCGATGATCGACAATGCCGTCAATGTCCGTATCCGCGACGCGGATGTGCTGAACGTGATGCTGGATATCGAGCCCGTTCCCTTTAACCGCGGTTTTTATTCCATCGACATCACCTTCTTCTTCTCTGTCACGTTGGACGTCTTTTCCACTCCCAACACAGCGCCTCAGCAGATTGAAGGCTTGTGTATCTCGGACAAAAAGGTGATCCTGTACGGCTCACAGGGCAATGTCCGCGTATTCTCCTCGGATATGACGGCGGATGACTATGACACGCAGAACATGCCCGTCCGCAGCCTGCCGACAGCGAATGTACAGGTAGCAAAGCCGATCGCCTTGGCGGTATGTGTCAAGGATAAAAAGCCCTGTCACAAGGTATGCCACAAGATCCCGTCCGCCGTACTCCAACAGATCGGCGGCAATATCAGCGAGAGGGGAGAGCGTGTTGTGCTCGCGACACTCGGCGTTTTCTCCATCGTACAGCTCCTGCGCAATGTACAAATGCTGATCCCGTCCTACGATTTCTGTATCCCAGAAAAGCGCTGTGAATGCTCGACCGACAGCCCCTGCGAGATGTTCTCGCGCCTCGACTTCCCGACGGATGAATTCTTTCCGCCGAATGTGGTCGAAAACAATTCCGACGGATGCGGTTGCGGCGGCAGTTGCGATGGCGGCTGTAACGACTGACCATCCTTATCAAAGAACCCTCTTGCCGAACAGCAAGAGGGTCATTTTATGTGCGCAGGTTCTTTTTGTGTTGGTGATAATCCCAGTCGATCAGCTCTTCGCCCTTGACGATGTACGCTCTATCCGCCAACAGCGCCAACGGTTCATCGGAATAGCTGTCCGAATAGAAGCTCTCGATATGTCCGTCGGGGTAGCGCTCACGGAAACGCTTGACCTTCTCCGCGTGATAGCAGTTAAGCCCGTCATACTTGCCCGTATGGATATCGACCTTGGACGCGATCACCGTGATATGCAGTTGATCCTCCAGCGGCTTGAGCAGGAATTCGGGTGACGCTGAAATGATCACATCGTCATCCCGATGGGTCTTTTGATAGAATTCTTTGATTCCGACGATCTTTTCCCTCCAGAATCGTTTCACGTCCTCTTCGCCGTCAATCGCTGTGAGAAAACGATACATCCTCTCCTTGAATTCGGTCTTGGTGCCGATATGAAAGGCGTAGTAGCGCAGGGCAGAATACCCGATCAGCGGTACATACAAAAGCGTTTTCGGGTGATGCCGAAAGCACCAGAAGAAAAAATGCCGTGTGGAATCGCCGTGATAGATGGTCTCGTCAAAATCATAAACATTCATAATTGTTATCCTTATTAATAATCAGTGTAATCATGAAACGGCTCAATTATAGCGCTTTTTTGCGAAAAATACAACCGTATCAACAGGAAAATTCATATATTGTTAATGTATCGGATGGTAAAATATGATAGAATATTGAAAATAATATGGGGGAGAAGGACTTGTTCGGTTATATCAAAGTTGATCAGGCGAATCTGCTCGGCAAAGAATTTGAAGCCTATAACGGCATATATTGTACGCTGTGCCGACAGCTCGGCAAGGATTATTCCGTCTTCGCGCGACTGATCCTCAGCTATGACTGCACCTTCTACGCCATGCTGGCGCTGGATCTTTGTGAACAGCCTCCGTGTTATCAAGAGGGCAGATGCCGATTCAATCCCTTCAAAAAGTGTCATTATGCCGATACACAGAGCTTGGCTTTCTCATTAGCGGCGGCATTATCGGTTATTTCCGCCTATTATAAGCTCAGAGATAATCTGCTGGACTCGCCGTGGTACAAACGGATCTTATACCGATTGGTACAGCCGTTCTTCGCAAGCTGGCGCAAAAAGGCGGCAAAGAAGTATCCCGAGATCGACGAAAGTGTTTCCAAGATGATGGACCGGCAGCTCGAAGCGGAGCAGGATCAAAACTGCATCCTCGATCAGGCGGCTGATCCGACCGCGACGATGCTCAGCGAGATGTGCGGACTCTTGACGGAATACATACCTCTGCGTGAGCCGCTGCAAAAGGACAACACGAAGCGCATCCTGCAATCGATGGGCTACGCGATGGGGCGCTGGATCTATCTGATCGACGCCTGTGACGATCTTGAAAAAGATCAAAAGCGCCACAACTTCAATCCCTTTTTATTGGATCACAGAGTGGATCTGCCCGCCTATATGCAGGCAAATCTCAACCACGCGCTCTCTGACGCGCTGTTATCCTACGGTCTGCTGGACAAATGCAGGTATGACAGTATCATCCGGAATGTGCTGTGTGTATCCTGTGTGAATATTCAAACGAAGATCATCAGCAAGTATTCTGATGCCAAAGAAACGGAGGATTAGATGAACAATCCTTATGAAGTGCTCGGCGTATCCGAGACCGCTACCGATGAAGAGATCAAAACCGCCTATCGTAATCTGGCAAAAAAATATCATCCCGATAATTATAACGACAGTCCGCTCGCGGATGTTGCGGAAGAGAAGATGAAGGAAGTCAACGAGGCGTATGACCGCATCTGCGAAATGCGCCGCAACGGCTCCCATAGCTCCTATCATACAGGCTCCTACGGCACGGGCAACTCCTACAACAGGACATCCTATCCCGATGTGCGCCAATATATCATGAACGGCAGACTGGATGACGCGATGGAGCTGCTCAACGGTATTCCCGACACGAACCGTGACGCGGAATGGTATTTTCTCATGGGCATGATCTTCTCACGCAAGGGCTGGAACGATCAGGCGTACAGCTATTTCCAGCGCGCGTATCAGATGGATCCCTCCAATCCCGAATTCAGCGCCGCGTTCAACAACATGAACGCGCGACGCACCTATAACAATCCCGGCTACAATACCGCAGGCAACGGTATGGGATGCTCCGGATGCGATATCTGCACCGGCATGCTGTGCGCGAACTGTCTGTGTAACTGCTGTTCTCGCGGGTGCTGATGATGAAAACCTCTGTGAAAGTATCTTTGGGCGGCGTAGTTGCCGCCCTCAGCCTTGTACTGATGTTTTTGACGTCGGTGATCCCCTTCGGCACCTACGCTTTTCCGACCTTCGCAGGCATATTGCTGGTGTTATTGGTGATCAATCTGGGCTACCGATGGGCATTCGCTGTCTATTTCATCACGGCGATCCTCTCCTTTTTACTCCTCTCGGATAAAGAAGCGGCTTTATACTATACCGCTTTTCTGGGCTTCTATCCGATCGTCAAGAGCCTGATCGAGCGTATTCCGTCAAAGGTCTTGCAATATATCGTGAAATTCGCCTTATTCAATGTCTGTATCATTGCGGCGTTCTGCATCGGTACGACGCTGTTGTCTATCCCGAAGGAGAGCTTTACGATCTTCGGCGTGTATCTGCCGTGGGTTTTCCTGATCATCGGCAATCTCTTTTTCCTGTTATACGATCTATGTGTTACAAGACTTGTAACCCTTTACCTGTTCAAGTGGCATAAAAAGCTGAATAAAAATACAAAGCTGTAACCGACATTGCATTAACGGCAGAAAAATAGTATCATATAAATAATGAATTTCAGGCGGTGAGAGTATGAAAAAAAGAATCGATGTGATCACAGCGGTCCTGTTAGCGGCGACCGTATTGATATCGGTATTTGTCGGCGCATACCCCACAGCATCCGCCGCTGAATCGGACAGCGCCGCAATCGGCGCGGAGTATGATGATCTTTCCGATACAGGCTACCGGCATCGTGCGATCTCCTTAGAGGGCATCCCCGATACCTTCAACAGTGACGTCAAAGCAGGGGTCCGCCATATCTATCTGAGCAAGAGCACCGCATATCTCAAGATCAACGAGCGTTTTCTGCTGAATGTAACAGACGCTTATTCTCATACGATCAACGCACGTGTGGAGTTCACCTCAAACGCCGCCTCCGTCGCCGAGGTCAACGACAGCGGCTTTGTGACCGCCAAGAGGAACGGTACGGCTAAGATCACTGTTTATGACAGCGTTTCGGGCGAGAACCTCACCTGCACCGTATATGTCGGTGAAGAAGTTGCGCCCACCGTTGCGCCTACTGTCGCTCCTACGAACGAGCCTACTGATCCGCCCGAGCCGACACAAAAGCCCACGCAAGCGCCGACCCAGCCTCCGACACAGGCGCCCACTGTCGCTCCCAAGCCGACTTCTGTACCCGAAACCCTCTCGCTGAGCGCCTCCTCCGCTACCGTATATACCGGCAACTATTATCATCTGAAGGCGACCTCAAATGTTGCTGTCAGCTTCAAGAGCTCCAACACCTCTGTCGCGACCGTCAACAGCAGCGGCATCGTTACCGCCGTCAAGGCAGGTACAGCCACCATCACGGCAAGCACATCCACCAAGTCCGCTGCCTGCAAGATCACGGTCAAGAGCGGTTCCTCTGTCAATCTGTCGCACAAGACCTGCTCTGTTGACCGATTCATGACCATCATGCTCAAAAGCACCACCTCGGGCGTCACATGGTCGAGCTCCGATACCTCGGTTGCCACCGTCTACAACGAAGACAGCTATGGTCTGATCTACGGCGTTAAGGCAGGTACAGCCGTCATTACCGTCAAGACATCCTCCGGCGCCGCTACCTGTCTGGTGACCGTAGAATCCTCTTATCCCGTACAATTTGCCTACACCTCGCCGAACTGTGCCGCAAAGAACCAGACGGTGACCCTCATCTGCGTCACCGATACCATGCGTACCGGCGTACGTTTTGCGGTCAATACGGGTTCCTCCACCAGATATGTCGACGCGACCTCTAAAGTTAAGGAGGGCAACACCTATGTCTGGAAGGGAACGACATCGTTTTCATCAGCCGGCACCTACAACGTCAAGGCATATTCCCAGTTCAACGGCGGAACCGCGTGGTATTCCTGTAAGGACGGTGAAACGACCGCCTATGTCACCAACTCCAACGACATGAAAACGACTGTCAAATCCGAGCGACGCGCTTCCGATCAGCTGATCGATCTGATCGCGACCTTTGAGGGCTTTTCATCCTCTGTTTATATTGATCCGCTGACCGGTGACGATCCGACGCTCGGCTACGGCGTACTGGTCTTTACCGGTGAAAAGTTCTATAACAATCTGACCAAAACGCAGGCATACGCGTATCTGGTGCAGAATGTCAACAATGAAGGATATACCAGGGACGTCAACCGATTCCTGAAGGACGAGGGCATCAAATTCAATCAACAGCAATTCGACGCACTGGTATGCTTTACCTATAATATCGGTACAGGTCCGTTGTTCTACGACGACGAGCTGATCGACGCCTTAGAATCCTGCAAGCATAACGGTGAGTATGACTTCAATTATATCAACAAGCAATATATGATCGATAAATGGTGTCAATACCATCACGCAGGCGGCAATTGTGTCTACGGTCTCTTGTACCGTCGTGTCGATGAAACCGAGATGTTCTTCTACGGCGATTATGAAGCGAATTACGGTAACTATAAGTACCCGATCAATTTCAAATGTGCCCGCTATCCTTCCTTCCACACATAAAATGATACAAGCCCTCATAAGATGGATTGGGTGATTTTATGAAGGGCTTTGTATTTACATTCAGAAACAACAACCGGAAGGTGATCAGCCTTCCTGACATCAAACAGCGCGGCTATGACATAAAGCACCTGGTCTCGCGCTTCGGGATCCAGTCTGCATTTGCCGCGGCGTTTGTGATCGGACTTGTCGTCGGCGCCGCTACCGGACGAGGGTTCCGTCACGAAACATTCGAAAAGCTGGATCTGCTGTTCATTACCAACATCGACGCGCGTTTGGATATGAGCGTATTCGATATCTTTATATCCTGCTTTGTATCGTATTTTCTGTTCATCTTCTGCGTCTTTTTATCGGCGCTGTCGGTTTGGGGCTTTGTGACCGTACCGCTGCTCAGCGCGCTGAAAGGATTCACGGTTGGATTATCCTCCGCGTTCATCTTCTCACAGTATCAGCTGGCAGGGATCGGCTTCTATATCCTGGTCGTATTGCCCGGCACGGTACTCTTCCTGTTTGCGCTGATCCGCTACGCGACGAAGGGATTCAGGATGTCGCTGCGATATCTGCGGCTCTCTATGTTCAGCAACGATACGGAGCATGAGCTGAGAAGGCACTTAAAGCTATTTTTGAAACATACGATGTTCGCACTGCTATCCATCGGCGCATGTGCTGTGACAGATATGATCCTTTGGATCCTGTTCGCGAACAAATTTCATTTTTGATGAGGAATCTATGACAAACGAAAGAAAAAGGATGAGATTCGAGATATTGCTCGAACGCTATTTCTCGAATTTTCATCGCATTGTTTTGACAAATCTGCTCTTTGCGATTCCATCCGCGATCGTATTCGGCGCGCTGTACGCTTTGAACAAAGCGTTATTTCACGGCGCGATCAGTCTGCCGCTGATGCTGACGTCGATCATTCTGTTATTCCCGTTTTATTCCGGCGTCGTACTGGTATGCCGCAACATTGCGAGAGGGGACAGTAAAGCAGCGGTTGTGAAAACCTTTTTATCCGCGATCAAGGACAACTTCCTGCACTTTCTCGTACACGGTATCGTCATCTACATCATCGTCACGCTAAGCGTTTTGGCGGTATCGGTCTACGTCGGATTTCTTTCGTCGGGGTGGTTCTTTTATGTATTGCTGTTTTTCAGCATCATCATCGCGCTGCTGCTGCTCTACACGATCTTTTACATTCCCGTGATGAGCGTGACATATGATCTTCCGCTGAGATACATCTACAAAAACAGTCTGTTGATGTCGTTCGGCGAATTCAAGAACAACATCTTCGCTACCATCGCGGTCGGCGTCGTGTTCGGTATTTGCTTTACGGCAGTCGCGTTCATTCGCTCGGCGACCGTACTGGCGATCACGGTCTCACTGCTGTGGGCATTATTGATTCCTGCGACCGTCACCTTCATGATCATCTTCTTCATCTATGACGGTATGACCAACATCATGCGCAACAAGGAGGATATCAGCGGTGAGCTGTCCGAGAAAATCGAAAAAGGACTTAAGGAACAGCAGGAAAAGGAGGCTGCGCAGGCGGCTCGCCCTGTACAGGATGACTTTTCAGATATTGATATCAGCTCATTGAAGGATACCGACGAATACATCTTTCACAACGGTAAGATGGTCAAGCAGAGCACCCTCCTCAAAATGATTCGTGAGCAACAGGAAAAGGCAGGGGAGAGCAAAGCGGATCCTCCCGGCACGCCTGAATAAAACAACCGAAATCAGAACTGCCTGAATGCGAAAGGCTCAGAATGAAAGCGGACACAAAAGTGCCTGCTTTCTTTTTATTGCAAAAAATGATTTTTCTTTGGCTTTGTTGCGCGAAAGCGGATCATTCCTTGTGAATATGCACAAAAGCACCTGTATTATTTTGGATTGCGTGCTAATACTTAGTGTGATAAAATAAAAGTGATAAGCTGTCGGATGGCTTTTGTCCGACATAACCATCGTTTTGAGGAGGATCTACATGAGAAACCATATCAAAATCGTCAGCGTTTTACTCGCATTGATGATGCTTCTGTCCGTTCTTCCGGTCTCGGTCTCGGTATCGGTCACGGCACAAACGCATCAACATTCTTTCTCGGATGTTGCGAGCATCAACTTTTACCCGGTGCGCGATATTATTGCGGGCTATGATGATGTAAGTTCCGCTTTTGCCGCCGATATCACCTTCAAAGACGGCGAGACATTTTTATTTGACTTCGCGTACGCCTACTTGTATGACTATGATACCGGCGATATGAACTATTATACCTATGAGGACTTTGAAGAAGCCTTTTTTAACGGTTTCGTCCAGTTTACTCCTGAACGGGATCTGGATACGCCCGGCAAAGTGAATGTCAAAATCAGCAACGAAGGCGTCACACCTTCATTTGACATCAACAAAAGCGCAGTTGTCAATGTGGTGGAAGATCCCATCGATCGTATCGAAGCGGTCGACAACGTGATCCTGAATTCCAACAACGGCCATGAGCGAGAAGATTGGATCGGCTGGGATGAGACCACGGGCAATAGCATTTATAAAACTTATTTCGGCTATGAATCTTATGCGCCTACTGACGTGCTCATTTATTACAAAGACGGAACAACGGCGTCGTTGAGTGAAAAGTTTGATGAATACGGCTCGAGTTACAGCCATAGCTTTAACGGCATAAGCTATAAGGAGTTCGTGAACACGGGCAGTCCCTATAACGGAGCTCCGGCATACAGCAAACGTGAGGCAGTGGAGTATATCTCTCATCAGGAAGATGAACCGTGGGAGATCGGCAACACTTATCAGGCAAGCGTCCGCTATATGGGACATGAAGCGACATATGATGTTGAGATCATCGAGGGATTACCCTATTACCCCGCGTCACCCGACGAAGTGCTTCGCAATGAGGACAATCCCGACTTTGAATACGCGGTATATAACGATAAAGCTGTTATCGTGAAGTACGACGGCGTTGAGAGAAATGTTGTGATACCCGCGACGATCGGCGGTTTTCCCGTAGATGCAATCGGACGCGAGGCTTTCAAAGACAATGATTGGGTAAGAAGAATCGATATTTCCAACGGCATAAGAATTATCGAGGATAGTGCGTTTTACCATTGCTACCAACTGAAAAGCGTCAATATTCCCGAGACGATGAGGCGTATCGGCTTCGGCGCCTTTGCATACTGCTATGACTTGGATAGCGTTGTTATCCCTGATTCCGTTACCGATCTCTATGACAGAGCTTTTGACGGATGTTCCTCTCTCAAAAGTGTTTCGATCTCAAATACAGTCAGGGAGATCGGCTACATGACATTCGCGCGGTGCGAGCGTTTGACGAGTGTAACAATCCCCTCATCGGTCTTGGAGATCGGCCAATGGGCGTTTGAGGGATGCACAAGACTGACTAAAGTAACCATCCCCAATTCTGTCAGAAAGATCGACGAACAAGCGTTTATCGACTGTAACAGACTCAAAGGGATCGATATCCCCGCGTCGGTGATAAAGATCAATAAGCAGGCCTTTGGCTATCAACACAATGAAGACTGGGATCCGGTTCTCGTTGATCATTTTTATATTCGAGGATCAGAAGGCTCGGAGGCGCAGCGTTACGCCGAGGAAAACGGAATTCTTTTCCTGTTGCCCGGCGAAGAACCGCCTGCTATCGAGGATACTTATCCCGAAATCAAGGTCGGCGACACTGTCAGCGTCACAATCGACAATCCGGATGAGACAACGTATCTGAAATTTGTACCCGAAAAGGATATGATGATCGTCTTCTCCGCCGACATCGACGATAATCGCTACAGCCATTGGAGCCAGGTATGCGATGACATATTTGATCCCGTTGCCTACAATGACGGCAACCATATCGCCTGCCTTGTAGAGGCAGGTAATACATATTATCTCGGCACCGGTATCAGGTATGATACGGGTACCTATGATGTTACCCTCAATGAGATCGAGGTTGCCGATATCAACCTTGGTGACAGGGTGAAGCTGAACGTTGAAGGAGAAGCGTTCCTGAGGTTCATCCCCGACAAGGATATGCTGATCTCTTATCGCTCCGACAGCACGAGAGATACCTTCGGTACGATCTATGATGAGAATTTTGAGTATATCACATCAGATGATGACGCCGGAACAGACAATAACTTCAAGATTATCTACCCGGTAGAGAAGGGAGAAGTCTATTATCTCGGTGCGCGCTTTTTCGGTGATAATAATAAGGATACCATTAACGTGATTTTAGAAGAGAACACCGATATTTGGCTCTATGAAAATAACGGGTCGGATAACGGTATCACGATCACCGGTTACTACGGAAATGACCTCGACGTGGAGATTCCATCTGAGTTCGACGGAAATCCTGTCACCAAAATCGGCGCGGGAGTGTTTTCAAACTCCGCTCTTACCCGCGTTGTGATCCCGGATACGGTCACCGCGATCGATAACAATGCTTTCAACAACAGCAAAAAGCTCAAAGAGATCGTGATACCCGACAGCGTTATTGAAGTCGGTGAGTCAGCTTTTTCTTCTACTGCGTGGTATGACGATCAGCCTGAGGGCGTCGTTTATACCGGCAGAGTCGCTTATGGTGTAAAAGGAAACGTCAGCAAGATCGCTTTCAAGGAAGGAACGGTCAGTATTGCCAGTCAGGCGTTTTCATACAATCATTATATCACTGAGGTCACCATTCCGGACAGCTTAACCACGATCGGATACCAAGAATTCTATCATTGCCCATCGCTCAAGCAGATCACCATTCCGCCGACCGTGACAGAGATCGGATACAACGCATTCGGATATTATGATGATATAGAACTGGGAACAACAAAAGTTGACGGCTTTACGATCTACGGCTATGAAAATTCCGCAGCGGAACAATACGCAGACGAAAACGACTTTGACTTTGTCGCTATCGGTACCATCGAATTGCCGGAGTATGAATATACAATCCGGAACGGGAAAGTGACCATTCAAAAATATAACGGCAGAGCTGCTGATGTAGTGATTCCCTCCGAGATCGAAGGCTATCCCGTCACTGATATCGGATTCAGAGCGTTCTGTAAGAAATTCAAAATGACAAGCCTGACGATCCCCGATACGATAAGGAACATTGAGGATGATGCGTTTTGTGATTGTAAGAATCTGAGAACGATTACGATGTATTGTCGTGATTTCTCTTACTACTATTCGGCATTTGACGGTTGTACAGACTGTACACTTTACGGCTATGAGAATACGCTGGCGGAGGATATTGCGAACCATCAAGAATATACGTTTGTCGCGCTTGATCCGTCTGCCTTACCGGAATACGATACGATCATTGATGATGACGGACTCTTCACGCTGGTCAGGTACAACGGAAACAAGGAAGAGATCACGACGCCTGCTGTGATCGACGGACATAAGGTCGAGAAGATCGATCTTAACAGAAACAAGTATCTCAAGAAGGTAACGATCTCCGACGGTGCGACCGAGCTGGCTCCAGGCGCATTTTCCTCAACGCCGAATCTTGAGAGCATTACGATCCCGGACAGTGTGACAAAGGTCGGAATGTATGCTTTAGTCGGTACAAAATGGCTGGAGGAACAGTATAATTCCAATCCT
Source organism: uncultured Clostridia bacterium (assembly GCA_946406145.1). Classification (GTDB taxonomy): domain Bacteria; phylum Bacillota; class Clostridia; order Oscillospirales; family Acutalibacteraceae; genus Ruminococcoides. Next base: position 16,942 of record CAMJJL010000014.1, read on the forward strand.
GAGGAGCCAATCATTTACGCCGGGAAGGTAGCGTTATATGTCAAAGATCAGATCAACACTCCCGAGCACATTACGCTGCGAAATGATACCGTCGGTATTTCTGACAACACATTCCATCATACCGCTATCAAGAGCATCACAATTCCCGACAGCTTGAAAACGATCGGCAGCGGTGCGTTCGTCGGATGTAATAAACTGCAGAGCATCTCAATTCCCGACGGCGTGACAGAGTTGCCATCTCAGATATTTATCAATTGCACTGCTCTTGAGAGCGTATCCTTACCCAAGGGAATAAAATCGATTGGATTCGTTTGCTTCGGCAATTGTTCCGCGCTCAAAAATATTGAGCTTCCGGAGGGGTTGAACACCATCGGAAGATCGGCGTTCAGCGGCTGTTCTTCTCTGACAGAGATCAGTATTCCCGCATCGGTGAAATCGATCGCAAACAACGCGTTTTTTGATTGCGCCTCATTAAATAAGGTAACGGTACTCAATCCTCGCGCTGAGATCATGTCACGTTCATTAGGTTATCGATACGATGAAGAGAGAGAGAAGCAAAAAAAGATAGAAGGCTTCACCATTTACGGCTATTCAGGTTCAACAGCTGAGGCTTATGCGAACAGGAACGGCTTCGACTTTGTCAGTATCGGACAGGCAGATATAGCCGATAACTACGGCTATGAGCCCGGCGCCTACTATCTCACGGGCAGAATCAACGGCGCTTATTACAGTTATGACGATGTTTCTCCGGCTTTGAACCTACAGTCGAAAGACGGCGGCTTCCATGTTGAAACACCGCTCAGAGCAGGTGATAGGATCAGTGTTGTTCGCTATCTCGGCAACGGACTGTTTGCTTCCGTCACTGAAGAGAGAGAGGTAGAGCAAACCGGCTTTGCCGACGTCGCGTTACAGACCATCGCACCCTTCAGCAAGAATCTGATGATTGCTGTCACCGACAAAAACGGCGCTGTGACGCTCCAGACAGAAAGCTTTATCAGAACAGGCAATGCGCCGATCCGCGGCGATATCGATGACAACGGCAAAATCAGCGCTGTCGACGTGACCAATTTACAGCGCTTTATCGTAAGGATCGATCCCACGATTGGTGAATATGCAGCTGTCGGAGCGGATATCGACCATGACGGTATTATCAGCGTTGTAGATAATACCTTCATCCAACGCTATCTGGCAGGTATGGATATCCCGTATTCGATCGGCGATACAGTCGGATGACTACATCAACATCAACGAAATGAATGGATCGTTGATGCAATAATGATAACGAATCATTATTAATCACAACGGAGGATGGAACAAGCTACATCCTCCGTTTTTTTATTACAAAAAAGGGGCTATCGCATACTACTTGTGCAGCATACGATAGCCCCTGATTATTTTTCATTCATACTGAAGCTTATTTCAGATAACCGTTCATATCCTCGGCGATCCGATCGGTGATCTTCTTCGCTTCATCAGCGTCAGCGCCGATCGCGGTGATATAGATCTTGATCTTCGGCTCGGTGCCGGAGGGTCTGACGATTGCGCAGTGACCGCCCTCGGTGGTATAGGAGAGCACATTGGACTTGGGCAGATCGATCTTCTCGGTAGTGCCTGTCACAAGGTCGGTCGCGACATGGGTGTCATAGTCGGCTACGGATACGACCTTGTAGCCTGCGATCGATACGGGAGCATTCTTGCGGAGGCTGTCCATGATGCCTGCCATCTTCTGCATACCCTCCGCACCTTCGAAATAGAAGTTCAGCGTGGTATTCAGATAGTAGCCGTATTCATTGTAGATACCGTCAATGATATCGACCAGCGACTTGCCCTGCTTCTTATAATATGCCGCCATCTCACAGATCAGCATGGATGCGACGACAGCGTCCTTATCTCTGACATAAGTGCCGGCAAGATAGCCGCAGCTCTCTTCAAAGCCGAACACAAAGCGATCCTCTTCGCCCTTCTGCTCAAGACCTAAGATGATCTCACCGATGTATTTGAAGCCTGTCAGACAGTTTCTCAGCTCGCAATCATACTTTTTGCAGATTGCTTCAATGATCTTGGTGGTAACGATCGTCTTGACGACAACGGGATCTTTGGGGAGATTGCCCAGCGCCTTGCGGCTCTTAAGGATATACTCGGTGAGCATCGCGCCGATCTCGTTACCGGTATACAGACGATAGGTGCCGTCAGCACGCTTTGCGGCAATGCTGACACGGTCGGAGTCGGGATCGGTCGCTAACAGCAGATCGGCGTCATTCGCCTTGCAGTATTCCAGACCCTTTGCAAGCGCTTCTTCCAGCTCGGGGTTGGGGAAGGGGCAGGTGGTAAAGTTGCCGTCGGGCATTTCCTGCTCCTTGACGATCACGACATTCTCCATGCCGACGTCGGACAGAACACGTCTGACGAGCTTGTTACCTGCGCCGTTGAGCGGTGTATATACGACCTTGAGATCGGTACCCTTGCAGCTCCCGGCGTTGACCTGATTCTTCTTGACCTCATCCAGATAACTGTCATAGACAGAATCCTTGACATATTCGATGGAGCCGTTCCTGATTGCCTCATCAAAATCACAGAGCTTGACGTCGTCAAACATATCCAGCGCCTGGATCTCATCGAATACCATACCTGCGGCGACATCGGTCATCTGGCAGCCGTCCTCGCCGTATGCCTTATAGCCGTTATACTTAGCAGGATTGTGGCTTGCCGTCACCATGATACCGGCTACACAACCCAGATGACGAACCAGATAGCTCAGCACGGGAGTGGGCTCGAGCTCCTCTGTGATATATGCTTTGATACCGTTCGCCGCCAGTACGCGAGCCGCCTCGATCTTGAAGAGATCGGAGTTGATGCGCGAATCGTGAGAGATCGCCACAGCGCCTGTGCCGTATTTCTTTTTGATATAATTCGCAAGACCCTGTGTCGCGTGACGAACAACATAAATATTCATTCTGTTGGTGCCTGCGCCGAGCACGCCGCGCAGTCCTGCTGTACCGAATTTCAGCGGCGTATAGAAGCGGTCATAGATCGCATCGTTATCATCCTTGACCGCGTTCAGTTCCTTGACTAATTCCGCGTCCTCGGTTGCCTTTTCAAGCCATTCCTTGTAAATGTTCATATAATCCATACTATCACCCTATGAATCAAATTTGGCATATAACCTATTTCACTATACCACAAAATATGCCTGTTTACAATATATAAATTTATGTTTATGAATTTGAAACAAAAATTGCTTTTAATGATATGAATTATCCACAAATTAGTATCAATTCTACGGATAAAAATTCCTTAAAATCGTCGAATGACACAAAAAGGAGTGAAAAGCTTGATTTATCTTTTGTTCTGTAGTATGATATACTTTGATTGAAAAACAGGAGGTATAATTATGAGTGAAAAGACTAATTCTGAGCTAAACAGCGAAGAAGTTCTTGACTCCGCGGCAGAGAACACAGAAGAGATCGCGGCTCAAGAAGCGACCGATGTGATCGAAAATGCCGACACGGAGAATACCGACACGGCAGCAGAAGCCACCGATCCCGAGAACACAGGAGTGGATGAGGTTTCTGATACCGAAAATGCCGAGGTTGCCCAAGAATCCGACGCAATCGTTGATACCGCTGAAAACAGCGCTCTTGAAACCACAGAAACCAATGAAGAAGCAATCCCCGAGAAGAAAAAATCTCCTCTGCAGGTTCCCGTCATCATCGCTTGCTGCATTCTTGTAGCCGCGCTGCTCGGATTCCTTGTCTACTATGCGTTCTTCCTGAAAGAACCCGAAAACGTGACCTGGACCAACGACGTCGATAACGTAACATATTACTATGAATTCAAATCCGACGGTACCTTTACCGGTTATCTGGGCAGCATCGAAATGAACGGCTCCTTCCAGAAAACCAAGGCGGAGGGCAACAACACCATCACCGTTGACAAGACCTTCGGCAGCTTCTATCAGAATATGCCGGCTACCTACAGCGTCAATGGCTCTAAATTGTTCGGTAATCAAGAGATGACCTGCACCTACTCAGAGGATTATGAGTTCACCCTCAAGCAGGGCAAGAGAGAGAAGAAGCTCCTCGATCTTCCGCAGGACTTCACTGCCGATGAGGATCTGGTAGGTACATGGATCTTTAAATACATGAACTATGATATCTATAAGGTGACCTTCAACAAGGATGGCTCTATGCTTCTGGAATTCATCCAGGACGGCATCAAGTACAACGGTATTTATACCATCGATGGTTCCACCATCAACTTCACCTATTATGTAACCGATTCGACGGTTGTTCCGATCGATTACAAGGTTGACGGGGACACCATGACCTTCATGGGTTATCAGTTTGTACGTGAGGGCAGCGAGCTGGAGAAAGCAACCTCCGACCAGCAGGTACTCACTCCTCAGGCGGCTGATACTCAGGCGGCAGAAGCGGTCACAGAAGCGGCTACCGAGGCAGCAGAGTCCAACTAATCCCATACAGAATGCCCCACCAAACGGTGGGGCTGTCTTTTTAGTCAGAGTGTAGTATTACATCATACTTTTCAATACTGCGGCGTCACAGACGTCAGCTTTGCCGTCGTTGTTGACGTCAGCCGCTACCGTATAAACACCGTTGAAATCAGCTGCGCCGCACAAATAATCCAGCAGAGTATTCATATCACGTGAGTTACGATTGCCTTCACCTGTGATATCACCGATCACGGCTAATTCATACGTGTCATTGCTTTCAGCGGAAGAGAATACCGCGGTCATCCCCGTGCCGACATTACCGCTCTTTTTGACCGTATTATCCCGATAGAGCGTGAGGTTGTATCCGTCGAATCGCATATTCCTTTTCAATGCCGCTACGGTCGTTTGCGGAGGAATATCACAGATATAAAAGCGATTGCTGTCCACCCGATACACATCGGATGTTATTCTCCCTGTGCCGGTGTTATTTTGAGCAGTGTTATCACCACGTTCGGTATTGCTCCGATCATCCTGTCGTGATTCTTCGCCATTGGTATCATTCTCACTGATCAGAGAGGTGAAATCGCTTCGCCTGACAGAGAACGCGCTCGAATCACCGACCGCGATCACAGCGTCACCGTCGGCATAGACTGAGATCACCTGACCTGCGGCACGATAATATGCGATCTTTTCACCGGTATCAAGCTCATAAGCGTTGATGGCACTGCCGCACGGAACATACAGAATGTGATCGATCACACATGCCGCCGCACCGTTATCCATATCTGCTGTGAACCGATACGAGATGCTGTTTTTGTCCACGACATACACAGCGCCGTATCCCGATACAAACGCATTGCTGTCGGCAGGGAAGAGGGGAGCTTCGACCGAATCCCCCGACAAGGCGCTGAATCGACCGCCGGATAACGTATAAAACGTATCGCCTGCTGCTACAAAGACGCCGCCGCGATATCCGCCGCAGATCGCGTTAATCTCACCGTCAAAGCGGTATCTGCCGAGGTAATCACCGCGGTAGGAATATGCGATCAGCTCATGAGCATCACGATAATTCTCGATATAGATCGCGCCGTTATCACAGGCAAAATCCGTATTGTTATACAGTAACAAATCATTGATCGCAAAGCCCTCTAAGAAATCGGTGTCCACATCATACACATAGACGGACATCTGTGCTCTCTTGACATCCTCACACAGCAATACCGCTTTGCCGCGATAGGCACAGACAGACCGAATTGGGAAGGACACGTCCACCCCTGCGCTGATCGTATGCTCGCAATAGCGGATGATATCCGCATGACCTCCGCTGAAACGGACGGAATAAACGCCGGTGTCATCCGCGCTTTGATAAGTTTTGGTGTTCTGAATAACATAAGCAGATGTCGGAAGCACTGCAAGGATGAATAATAAGATACTTAGACAGATACACAGCATCCGCCTCATATTCTCCACTCCCAAGATTCGACATTATTTGACACAAATAATTATACAGCAGCGCTTTGTGTAACACAAGATTAATTAATTATTTAACAATGTATGATCATTGGATTTTATTGCGATAAAACACTTGACATTATCATAAAAACAAAGTAAAATAACTTGTGCACAAAAGAATACGGAAGCGTATCGAAGTGGTCATAACGGGCCTGACTCGAAATCAGGTAGTCCTCACGGGCTCGTGGGTTCGAATCCCACCGCTTCCGCCATATAAAAACACGGAGTTTCTAAAAAGAGCTCCGTGTTTTTTATCCGCTAATGATTATGGTTTAACAAATACGCGATCACGGCATTGGAAACCAGAAAACCTTTTACCGTCAGCGAGATCGAACGATCGCTCGTTTGACATAATCCCTGCCGTTCTAATCTCATTGCCGCTGAAATCATCTTCTCACTGACAGAATGTCCGAATCTTTTCTCATACCTGTCAAACAGCAAACCCTCTGTCAATCTGAGTGCCAGCATGATATATTCATCGCTGTCACCGCCGTCGGATTCATCACAGATTTGATTCTCATAAAAACGCTGAAAATCACTTTCATAATAAAAGCGCTTTCCATCGATAAAGGAATGAGCGGAGGGACCGATCCCCAAATATTCTTCATCATGCCAATAATGCAGGTTGTGGCGGCTCTCACGATCTTTTAAGGAGAAATTGGATATCTCATATTGCTGATATCCCAGCTGAGCGAGCTTCTGTACGGTATGCTCATAAAACGCCGCCTGCTCATCGTCATCAAATAACGTAAGCTGATCTTTCATTGTGCCAAACCGTGTACCTTCTTCGATTTTCAGGATATAAGAAGAAATATGCTGAACATCGCATGAGGCGCAAAACTCCAATGTCGTATCCAATGAAGCGATCGATTGCTCCGGGATAGCGAGCATCACATCGAGCGAGATATTATCGAATCCGGCTGTTTGTGCACGCTTTACAGTACGACAGGCGTCATCAACACTGTGACGACGGCCGAGGAGCTTCAGCTCATTCTCATTGGCGCTCTGCAAGCCGATGGACAGGCGATTAAAGCCTGCCTGCTTCATCCGTGCAAAATCCAATTCCTCCGTCGAGGATGGATTGACCTCCACCGTGATCTCGGCATGATCGGTTATATCAAACGATTGATAAACCGCATCCAGAATACGGATCAGGCGATCATGTCCGAGCAGGGAAGGGGTACCGCCGCCGAAATAGACGGTATCGACAGGACGATCAAGCTGTTCCCCCCATACTCTGATGCTGTCGATCAATCGATCTGTATATCCATTTAATTCGGAAAACTCAGCATGCGGACGACGGCTGAAAAAGTTGCAGTAGGCACATTTGCCGTCGCAAAACGGGATATGCAAATATAGTCCGATAGGATTCATAGCTCTACTCCTGTATACGGGAAAACCATTGATTTTTACAAAAGCTCTATACAAAGGGGTGAGGCAGGAACTTGCGTTCCTGCCTCAAATTTGGAAGGTATATGAAAAAACTTAGATGAATTCTTGTTTGTAATGCTATTTTAATAAAATATGACGAAAAAGTCAAGTGCATTTGTGTATTTTAACGTAGAAAAAACATCCCTAAAGTTGTTGACTTTTACTATAGAATAATAGTAAAATTATAGCGTATCACTAAAAACCAAACTGTTTCCTTTTGCATATTGCACTAAGGAATTGGCATATTGACGAAAACACGGAGGCACGAATTGAGCACTTTGACCGAACAAATCGAGAAACGACGCACCTTTGCGATCATATCCCACCCGGACGCCGGTAAAACGACGCTGACCGAAAAACTGCTGTTATACGGCGGCGCCATCAATCTGGCAGGCTCCGTAAAGGGTAAGAGGACGTCGAAGCACGCGGTATCCGACTGGATGGAGATCGAAAAGCAAAGAGGTATCTCCGTTACCTCCTCGGTACTGCAGTTCAAATACAACGGCTACTGCATCAACATCCTGGATACGCCCGGACACCAGGACTTCTCTGAGGATACCTACAGAACACTGATGGCGGCAGACAGCGCCGTGATGGTGATCGACGCCTCCAAGGGTGTTGAGAACCAGACCAAAAAGCTCTTTAAGGTCTGCGTCATGCGCCATATCCCGATCATCACCTTCATCAATAAGATGGACCGTGATGCGCAGAATCCCTTTGATCTGTTGGAGGACATCGAGAACGTCTTAGGCATCAACACCTGCCCGATGAACTGGCCGATCGGCTCGGGTAAGGAATTCAAGGGCGTCTATGACCGCAAGAAGGGCAAGATCCTCTCCTATACCGCCAACAACGGTCAGCGTGAGGTAGAGCAAGAGGAGATCTCGCTCAACGATCCCGAGCTCGAGAGCAAGCTGTTTTACGGACAGAAGGACACCTTATTTGACGATATCGATCTGCTGGACGGCGCAGGAAACGAGTTTGACCTCGACATGGTTCGCAACGGTCAACTGACCCCCGTATTCTTTGGCTCGGCGCTGACTAACTTCGGTGTTGAACCGTTTTTGCAGGAGTTCTTACAGCTCACCACAGCGCCGTTAGCGCGTGAAGCAGGCGATCAAATGATCGCGCCAGACTCCGACTTCTTCTCTGCGTTTGTCTTTAAGATCCAGGCGAACATGAATAAGGCACACCGTGACCGTGTCGCGTTCATGCGCATTTGCTCCGGTAAATTTGACAAAAACATGGAAGTGTACCATGTGCAGGGCGACAGAAAGATGAAGCTCTCACAACCGCAGCAGATCATGGCGCAGGAGCGTGAGGTCGTGGACGAAGCCTTTGCCGGCGACATCATCGGCGTATTCGATCCCGGTATGTTTTCGATCGGCGACACCATTGTGTCTCCCGGTCAGAAATTCGCGTTCAAGGGTATTCCGACCTTCGCGCCGGAGCATTTTGCACTGGTACGCCAGAAGGATACCATGAAGCGCAAACAGTTCGTCAAGGGCATGAATCAGATCGCGCAGGAGGGTGCGATCCAGATCTTCCATGAGCCGGAATCCGGTATGGAGGAGGTCATCGTCGGCGTTGTCGGCGTACTGCAGTTCGACGTGCTGAAATACCGCCTTGAGAACGAATACAACGTCGATATCATCATGGAGAACACGCCGTATCAGTTCATCCGCTGGATCACCTCCGAGGTGGATTATAAGGCGTTGGATCTGGCGTCAGACACCAAGGTCGTAGCGGATTTCCGCGATAACAAGCTGCTGTTGTTCCGCTCGGAATGGAGCATCGACTGGGCGCTGGAGCATAACAAAGGCTTGACCTTACAGGATTTCGGTAACGCGGAGTAAGCGGCTGAGATTGCCACATCCCATAGAATGGGGTTCGCAATAACGATTCATTCAATGAGATTGCCTCACCCAATAAATGAGAACTCGCACCAACGCTTTCAATTGGTTGAGATGGCGAGACTCATTGATACGCTCCGCAATGACTTTTTAATAGACAGGCAAAACAGAACCACCTTGTGAATATAATTTCATGGGGTGGTTTTTTGTTCGGTTTTTTATCCTATATCAGTCAATATATTTTTCTGTTCATTCTGCATATCGCGCATGGAGAGAGCTTTCCGAAGCCGTTGAAAAAGGCGGAGGAACAACATTATCTGGAGCTTGCCGCCAAGGGTGATATCAACGCGCGTAATATCCTTGTGGAGCACAATCTGCGCCTTGTTGCCCACATCATCAAAAAATACTATCAGAATTACGGCGGTCAGGATGATCTGGTATCCATCGGCACGATCGGTCTGATCAAGGCGATCAATACCTTCAATATCAACAAGAATATCAAGCTGTCAAGCTATGCTTCGCGCTGTATCGAGAATGAGATCCTGATGTTCTTCCGCAATAACCGCAAATCGTCTCAGGATGTATCCCTGAACGATACCATCGACACCGATAAGGACGGCAATCCGCTGACGTTGATGGACATCATGGCGTCAGATATGGATGTAGCGGAAGATGTAGATACCAAGCTCCATCTGGAGGTGTTGCGCCAATACATCGACGAGGTGCTCTCGCCCAGAGAAAGAGAGATCATCATCAAGCGATACGGTATCGACGGAGAAAAGGTGCAGACACAAAGAGAGTTAGCGAAAAAGCTCGATATCTCACGCTCCTATATCTCTCGCATCGAAAAAAAGGCACTGGAAAAGCTGAGGAGCCGATATGAGCAGGGATAAAGGAGAGTGCGATAAATCTTGACTATATTTGAATTTAAAGTATAATAAAAACAGTGCTTTCATATACATATCTCGGTGATTGTATGAAAGTCAAAACTATCTATCTGATCATACTGGCGGTTATTCTGATAACCTTTTGCATTGTGATGTACTCGGCGTTTTCCAATATCACCGCGCGCACCGCGTCCGACGATATCCATCCGCAGCCGATGATCGTGATCGACGCGGGTCACGGTGGGGAAGATGGGGGAGCCGAGGTAAGCGGCGTTCTGGAAAAGGATATCAACCTGAGTATCGCCGGCAAACTCACGGATATCCTGCGCTTGTGCGGATATCAGGTAGAGGAGATCCGTGACGAGGATATCTCCGTCTATGACAGTGACGCGCAAACGCTCAGAGAAAAGAAGGTGTCCGATCTCAAACGCCGTGTAGAGATTACGAATGCCGGCGATCACAATATCCTTGTCAGCATTCATCAGAATAAGTTCGACAACAGCGCCTACAGCGGCGCTCAGCTGTTCTATTCATCCAATCATGATAACAGTCGGGTGTTGGCGGAGGATATCCGCGACGCGATCGTATCGCTGTTGCAAAAGGATAATACGCGCGAGCTAAAACCGGCAGGATCGGACATCTATCTGCTTGACCATGCCGAGGTTCCGGCTGTGATCGTTGAATGCGGATTCTTATCCAACGCGGAAGAACGGTCAAGACTGATGGATGACAGTTATCAAAATGAAATGGCATACGCGATCGCGATGGGCGTGTTGGAATACAGTTATTCCATCAATCAAAAATCACCTTAACACAATGACGAATTAATGAAAAGGAATAAAAAATATGGCTAAGATCAAAAGTGTATATATCTGTTCGGAATGTGGTTATGAAAGTCCCAAATGGTACGGAAAATGCCCGTCCTGCGGCGAATGGAACACCATGAATGAAGAGATCAAGGATACTGCTAAAACCGCGTCAGCGTCACGTTCTCACACTACCGCATACGCACCACCGGTTCATATCCGTGAGATCGATACCACGGATGAGATCCGCTATCAGACGGGCTCCAAGGAGCTTGACCGCGTGATGGGCGGCGGTATCGTTAAGGGCAGTCTGATCCTCTTAGGCGGTGATCCCGGTATCGGCAAATCAACGATATTATTGCAGATCTGCGAATACCTCGGTAAGAGCTTGAAGATCCTCTATGTATCGGGTGAGGAAAGCAAACGCCAGCTAAAGCTGCGTGCCGAACGCCTCGGCGTCAATTCAGAGAATCTGTATATTTTGACGCAGACGGATGTGGAACTGGTTTGCGAGACCATCCGACAGGACAAGCCGGATCTCGTGATGATCGACTCCATCCAGACGATGTCGCTCTCGGAACTGAACTCCTCTCCGGGCTCGGTCACACAGGTGCGCGAATCGACCAATTTCTTCATGCGCACCGCAAAGAGCATGGATATCCCGATGATCATCGTCGGTCATGTCAACAAAGAAGGCTCTATCGCCGGTCCCAAGGTGCTTGAGCATGTGGTTGACGCGGTTCTGCACTTTGAGGGCGACAGACAGATGAGCTACCGTATCCTTAGAGCGGTCAAGAACCGTTACGGCTCCACCAATGAGATCGGTGTTTTTGAAATGACGGACGAAGGGCTCAAGGAGGTGGAGAATCCATCGTTGATGCTGATCTCCGGCAGACCGAAGAATGTCAGCGGCACCTGCATTGCGTGCGCGATGGAGGGTACCCGTCCGATCCTGGCAGAGATACAGGCGCTGGCGGCGTCTACGGGCTTCGGTAATCCGCGCAGAATGTGCACCGGCTTTGACTACAACCGTATGAACATGATTATCGCAGTGCTGGAAAAACGCGCCGGCTACTACTTTAACAATACCGACGCGTATATCAACGTTGTCGGCGGCTTACGATTGGACGAAACCGCTGTCGATCTGGCGGTCGGTATCGCACTGATATCCTCGCTCAAGGATGTACCTGTCAACGAGAACGCGATTGCGTTCGGAGAGATCGGACTTGCCGGAGAGATCCGCTCCGTCAGCCATGTGCAACAGCGCATCAGCGAGGCGGTACGTCTGGGCTTTACCAAGATCATCATCCCGTCCCATAACGTCAAGGATCTCAACAGCATCAGCAATGTTGAGATCGTTCCTGTCAAGAATGTGCGACAGGCGTTTGAGGCAATCTGTGAATAAGGCGATCTTATCGACAAAATATCCGCAGTTTGCCGCCAAATTGCGGGAATACGGATATGAGATCATCCCGAGTGAAACAATACCGTGTCACATGCCGTATGAGCGCGATCACGCCGATTTGCAGTGCCTGATCGTCAATAATACCGCTTTTGTTCTGTCGTGTTGTAAACAGCTTATCCATGTGCTTTCCTGCGATTATCAGGTGATACCGTGCGGTGGTCGGTTCAGCGGAAAATATCCCGATAACACCTGTCTGAGCGCTGTATGCTGCGGCGACAAGCTGATCGGGAGAGTTGTGTCATTGGATGAACAAGTCAAAGCATATTGCCATGACCACAAGATCGAGTTGATCAATGTCAACCAGGGATATACGAAATGCTCCTGCGTTTCAATTGCGGACAACGCCATTATCACAGCGGATAACGGCATCATCCACGCGCTGCAGGATACTCAGATCGATGTGCTCCCGATAGGGAAGGGGAGTGTTCAGCTAAAAGGTGCGGAATACGGCTTTCTCGGCGGAGCGTCGGGATATGATCGTAATACGCGAACCGTGTATTTCTGCGGCGCAATCGAGCATCATCCCGATTCAAAACAGATCAATGACTTTTGTAAAAAACATGGTACAACAATGATCAGTCTGACCGATCATCAACTCACTGATATCGGCGGGATATTATTTTGTTAAAAATTTAACAATATAGGGGAGCAGAATTCAAGAATGCATGGGTGAGATACTCCTTACGCTGAAAATAATAACAGCTCTTGCTCTGACCATCCAAAATATACGATTAATAATTACAAAAAAATTTGAAAAAATAATGAAACGGTTTTTTTGATTGGCTGAGCCTTATTGAACGGTTTAGCCGATCGCAGTCATATCTGATATTATTATGAAGAAAATCACAATATACGTTTGAATTGCTTGATAATAATCAATAAATTATCGTTTCAGTTTTTTTGAAATGAACAGAACATCATTCAGAAAAAACTGAGACGATAATATGAAACAGGAATTTCTGATTTGAATAGTGACGAGCCCGGATACACCGATCATAAATAAATTCCATGATCATTCCTACAAATATAATTGAAAATTCACAATGTGAATACCATAACGGTTGAACTAAACAAAACATGAAAAGCGGCATTGAAATCCGGTATTCAGGCTATTTCTCAGGAAATGCCCTCCCCTAAATTACATAAAATATTAATTTTGTTTATTCTTCCAATAAAGAATTTACGCCCCACTCTTTTGCTGTATAATATATAATAGTAAGACAATTGGGCGTTTATACAACTATCCATCTATTTATGTGGTGAATCAAATGAGTAAAAGTAATTTTGCGATCGAAGCCTCTGAGCCGATGAAAGATTTTTTATATTATCTGCAAACTGTCAAGGGACGTTCACCGACAACGGTGGATGAATACTTCAATGACCTGAGAACGTTTTTCCGCTTTATCAAAAAGCAAAAGCGGCTTGTCCCCTCGGACACGCCCTTTCAGGACATCAAGGTGGATGATGTTGATCTGGCGCTGATCTCATCCGTAACGCTGACGGACGGCTATGAATTCATGAACTATCTGCTCCGCGTGCGCAAAAATGATAAAGCGGCTCGGGCGCGCAAGACGACCAGCATCAAATCATTCTACAGCTATCTGACCAACAAAAAGCATTTGTTACAGGTGGATCCGCTCAAGGATCTGGAGCGGCCGAACGCGCGTGAGAAAAATCCCCTACCCAAATATCTGACGCTCGAACAAAGCATCGATCTGCTCAATGCCGTTGAGGGCAAGCACATGGAGCGTGATTACTGCATTTTGACCTTCTTTTTGAACTGCGGCATGCGTTTGGCAGAGCTGGTATCGATGGATTATACGGACATCCGCTCCGATCACACGGCGCAGATCATCGGTAAAGGCAGCAAAAAGCGCATTATCTACCTCAACGACGCCTGTATGGCAGCATATGAAGCTTATATGAAGGTGCGCCCTGTAGACGGTGTACGTGCCGACGATAAATACGCGCTGTTCCTCTCCGCGCAAAAGCGCCGTATCTCACGTGAAATGGTGCAGAAAATGGTCTATAAATATATCGAGAAGATCGGTCTGGACTCACAGGGTTATTCGGTGCACAAGCTCCGCCATACCGCCGCCACGCTGATGTATCAGCACGGAAACGTCGACATCCGCGTGCTGAAGGATGTACTGGGTCACGAAAGCCTGAGCACGACCGAGATCTACACGCACCTCGATTCGCGCCAGATCGAAGCCGCCGCAAAGAGCAATCCCCTATCGCGCGTCAAACCAAAAAACAAATGATGAAAACCTATCCCCTGACGAGTCGGTGACTCATCGGGGGATTTTTGTTTACAGCTTTACCATGCGTACCGAAATAAAGAATCCATGGTCTCACAAGCATCAGGATAATCCTCAAAGTATTTTTCGATAGCATCATAGCTATCTTTGTCGATCTCATACATTACGCACTTGCCGTCGGGCGTACAACCATCAGTGACAAAATAGCGATAATCCTTATTCACCCACTCTACTAAATAACAGGTATTACGAATATCATATTTTGTCAAAACCATATCCTTATCACATTTTTGGAGCGGGATCACTCTTTTGACATTGACATTATCGACATACCGAGTACCATCATGTACCTGGATCTCCTCTGTATGATCAGATTTTTTTGCATGCTCTATCGAGGCAGTCGAATTATCATCCAATAATACTCTATTGTAGGAATAATCCGACGCACGATAATCCATCATTTCACCGGATATATATTGATCGTAGTCCGGCTGTTCCCAATATTCTAAAAAATAATGATCGAGCTTTCCTTGTTCGATACTTTCCTTGATCTCGTCGTATTTATCTTCACGAACATAGAACTTCGTCCGCCATCCGTAATCAACATCTTGATTCGTCGCACTATTGTAGTATGCTTCAGCGATTTTGCTATCAGAAGCGGTATTGCAGCCTAAAACGATGCCATCCTTACTCACTCCCATTAAAGCGCCGTACCACGAGCGTAACAAAATCGGAACATCACTCTCAATAACATGATAAGTAAACGTATCAGCGTCACGACAAAAAATGAAACTATAATCTCCTGTATCGAGATATTGGTAAGTGGCGTCACGGAACGATACTGCGGTTTTTTCTTTATCCGTAAAAACAGCTGTATTCGCCTTTGCTTCATCCAGCGCACGGCAGGAGCAGAGAGAAACGGATACCATCATGATCGCTAAAACTAACGCAATGAGCTTGAATGATTGTTTCATCTTCTCCCCTCCCCTTATGTCAGATTGAGCTTTTTGCTCATGATATGCTTGGTGATCAGGAAATAAATCATCCCAAACAGAGCGTGATACAGAATCATAATGATAAAGAAGATATGGACAAAAAGCTCCGGGTGTTGTCCGATCCATTCACCGAGTCTATCAAACAGATCAAGATTCAACGAAACAAAGATCGCGAAAAAGGTACCGATGATCTGCTTGACGACATAAATGCCGAAGAATACACCGAAGGCTAACAAGATCTTTTTGCGATTGACAAGCTGACCGACCGAGATACAACAATACAGCTTGATGAAAACAAAGAACACAGCAGCGCATAACAGGAGGATGAACTCCAGTACATACAAGCCGCCGTTCGCGCCGAATTGCGCAAAGAATTTCCCTGCCAGATAGAAGAATGCCTTAAACACCTCGATATTCACGTCCCCTATTGTGATGACCATAAAGGACAGGAAGATCGCCAGCAAGCCACCCAAACAGAAGATGAAGGACGTCAACAGCTTTGCAAAAACATGCTGCGTCGGTGTGACGGGAAGCGTATGATTCAGATAGCCCTCGTTCGTATACATTCCCTGATAAAAACGAACGATACCGACGATGACGGTCATCACAATACAGACGACGATCGAGATGATGTACAGCACCAACGACGAGATAAAGAAGCCGTTATATACAGCAGAAGCACCGCCGACAGCATCAAGGGGCGGCTCAAAGAATTGGATAATACGGTTGATCAGCGCAAAACCGAGTATGATCAGCTGTACGGGAAACAACAATCTGAAATACGACCGAAAGTCATATTTGATCAGTTTACTTACCATTTGAACACCTCCCTGAACAAATCATCCACGCTCATGTTATGCTCCTCACGGATATGATCGACCGTATCGTGCAGGACGATACCGCCGTTTTTGATAAAGATCACCTCGTCGAGGATTGACTCGATATCCGAGATCAAGTGGGTAGAGATCAGAACGGAAGCCTCGGGATTGTAGTTGTTGATGATCGTGGAAATGATATAGTCGCGCGTAGCAGGGTCAACACCCGCGATCGGTTCATCGAGCACATACAGCTTCGCCTTACGGCTCATGACAAGGATCAGGCTGACCTTTTCTTTATTGCCCTTCGATAAGCTCTTTAGCCGTTGTTTTCTGTCGATGCCCAGACGGGAGATCATCTCAAAAGCCAAATCGGTGCGGAAATCCTCATAAAAATCCGCAAACATGAACACGATCTGCTCCACTGTCATCCAGTTATTCAGATAGTTCACATCCGGAAGATAGCTGACGATCTTCTTGGTATCCACACCGGGCTGCTTTCCGTCGATCAGAACAGTGCCGTAAGACGGCTGCAGTAAACCATTGATGATCTTGATCAGCGTCGTTTTACCGGCGCCGTTCGGTCCGAGCAGCCCGATAATCTTACCGCTCGCAACAGATAAGGAAAGCTGATTCAGCGCCTTGACGGAACCGTAGTCCTTGCACAGGCTATCACATCTAAATAACTCACCCATAGCGAAACTCCTTTATGATTTCTATAATCTCCTTCTTGTCAAGTCCGAGCGACTGCATATCGTTCAGATAGTGGATCGTTTTAGAACGGATCAAGCTCTGCAAAACCTCCTTGGCGATACCGGTATTTTCGCTGACAAACCAGCCGGAACCGCGTTTTGAGTAGATAACGCCCTGCTGCTCAAGCTGTTCAAAGGATTTTTGTACAGTATTCGGGGTCACGCCGGCTTGCAGCGCGACATCGCGCACAGACATCAGCCTGTCCCCTGCGTTGAACTCACCGGACGCGATGAATACACAGATCTTCTCACCGATCTGCGGACAGATCGGTCTCTTCTTATCTAACCGCCAATCCATCTCATTCCTCCCAACTGTATTATTGTATTACTACAGTAACACAGTTTATCGTATCTGTCAATAGGTATGATAAAAATGATATAAAAAATTAGACTTCCCTCAACAGGAAGCCGTCAAAAAAGGAGCATGATGCAGGATCATGCTCCTCCCCTATTCTCTTGATTCAATCAGTCGTTGGTGTAGTTATCAAAGTAACCCTGCACCAATACGACAGGAGTGCCCTTGTCGCCGGAACCGGAGGTCAGATCGCACAGAGAACCGATCAGGTCGGTCAGCTGTCTGGGGGTCGTGCCCTGAGAAGCCATGTTGCCGACAAGATTCGCGTCCTTGGTCTTGATGCTCTCGGAGATCGCCGCTTTCAGCTCGTCACCGTGCAGATCCTTAAAATCGTTATCCGCAAGGTACTTGAGCTTGAGCTCGTTGGGCGTACCGATCAGTCCGGAGGTATGCGCCGGAGAAACAACCGGATCGGCAAGCTCCCAGATCTTACCCTGAGGATCCTTGAACGCGCCGTCGCCGTAAACCATGACTTCAACGTTCTTACCGACAGCGGACTTGATCTTTGCCTGAATGTCTTCTACCAGCGGCTGAGCGTTCTGAGGAAACAGCTTGACGGTATCTTCGGTAGACTTGTTGGAACCCAGCAGACCGTAGTTCTCGTTATAGCCGGAGCCATTCACGGGAGCATTCATGATATCATCCAGACCGAGCACGATCTTGGCGCCTGCCTCCTTGAGGATACGCTTGGTACGCTTACGGGTGTGGATATCACAGGTCAGCACGGTATCGGTGTAGTCAAGAATGGTTTTGGGACGATTGGCGAAGATGATCTCTACCTCTGCCCCACTCTCTTTGATCAGATTCGCATAGTAATCGACGTAGTCAACACCGGTGAACTCATGCTTGTTGACACCGAACAGCTCACGATAACGCTCGAGTGTCAGCACATCGCTGTAGGGGTTGACGCCCGCTTCATCGATCTTATCGATGGAGACCAGCTCATTGCCTACCTCATCGGACGGGTAGGACAGCATGAGGACGATTTTCTTGCAGCCCATTGCGATACCGCGCAGGCAGATCGCAAAACGGTTACGGGACAGGATCGGAAAAATCACGCCGACGGTATCGCCGCCGAGCTTTGCCTTGACGTCATCGGCGATATTCTGCACGGTAGCATAGTTGCCCTGCGCACGCGCTACGATCGACTCGGTGACCGCGATCACATCTTTATCTCGCAGTGCAAAGCCCTCGCTCTCTGCGGCAGCAAGTACACTGTCAGTCACGATGGACGCAAGATCATCACCGGTGCGGATAATCGGACAACGGATACCTCGAGAAACGGTACCGACTAATCTTTCGTTACTCATTTCAAATACGCTCCTTTAGCAATTTAGTAAATTAAAGCCATAGAGTATTATAATCGCACTGATCGGTGTTTTAATTCGATAATAGAATTATAGAAAGATTTATTACAATTATCCATCCGATACTTACGGCACAGTTTCCTTTGAGTCTCACCATCTGCTCACAGATATAATAAAAAAGGAGCTATTACACAAAGAGGTGCAATAGCGCCATAGTGTTTTATTCGATCGGTTCGCCGATCCCTTCAACCGTTGTCTCTAATCCGGCGAGATAACGTTGGATCACAGTCGTATCCACGATCGAGACCTTACCGTCGCCGTCGATATCTCCTTTGATTTGCATTATTTCCGGTTCGGTCGGCGCTTGTGTGGGAGCCTCTGTCGGCTTTCCGTCTAAAGAAACGAAATTGAAACAGTTAGAGTCAGCGTATCTCTCAGCCGCAGTGTCGGTGTATCCGTATATCGTAAATCCTTCGATTTTTATATCATAACCGCCACCAACGACATCATAATATCCAAAAGCATTATTGTGGATATCATAAACAGACGCAGGAATGGTAACGCTGCTGAGCTTCTCACAACTGTAAAATGCATTGCTATCGATTTTCATAACAGATTTGCCGATTGATATGCTCGTTAGGTTTGAGCAGCCGTAAAAAGCAAAAGAACCGATACTCGTGACGGAGTCGGGGATCGTGACGCTCTTCAGGCTTGAGCAACCGTAAAAGGCTTCACTTTTGATCTTCGTGACATAGTCGGGGATCATAACGCTCGTCAGGCTTGAGCAGTCGCCAAACGCATTAGAACCGATACTCACAACGGAGTCGGGAATCGTGACACTTGTCAGGCTTGTGCAACCGAAAAACATAGAATCACCGATACTTGTGACGGAGTCTGGGATCGTGACGCTCGTCAGACTTGTGCAGTTGTAAAACGCATAACTACCGATACCTGTGACTGTATCGGGGATGGTTACCTTTGTCAGGTCATAGCAATCACAGAACGCTGCCTTTCCGATCATTGTAACGCCCTTTTCTATCACCGCTTCGGTAATGTCGTATATCCTCCACGGAGCAGTGTTATCGTCCCAGTTATCATAGCTCCCCATCTTGCCGTTACCCGAGATAGTCAGCTTAGTTCCCTCTATCTTCCATGTGCAGTCGCCGGTGGTGCCGCTCGCCACAGTATCGCCTGTTGATGCTGTATGCTTCTCATCCGCGTTCGCGGTAAAAGGCGCGAAAACGAGCATGGTCATCAGTATCGCGTATACTAAGGTAATACATAATGCTTTTTTCATGATCTTCTCCTCCTGAGCATGATGGAATATTTATAGGATTGCAAAGCTCTCTCAAATCTCGCTGTATCAGCAGATAATAAAACGCATGCAACTCCAAATAATAATTGTATGTTTTCTGTAACAACTAAATCATATCACAACTATTTCATTTTTACAATTCCCAGCCTGTGAAATTCGCTCATTTTTCTATTTTGTACAGGGAGCAGATGATGTATGTTCCTTCTTACTGTATCGATTGATATCGCCTTCGGAGCGTCACCTCCTGTCAAAAGTCGCGCCTACGCTCTCCTTATAAACAGTCCGCCGGACTGTTTATGCCTGCGGCACAGTCGCCTTCGATTCCCATCATCTGCTCTTTGCTTGTTAAACAAGACACAGGGAGCACCTCGAATGGTACTCCCTGTGTTTTATGGAGCAGATGATGTATGTTCCTTCTTACTGTATCGATTGATATCGCCTTCGGAGCGTCACCTCCTGTCAAAAGTCGCGCCTACGCTCTCCTTATAAACAGTCCGCCGGACTGTTTATGCCTGCGGCACAGTCGCCTTCGATTCCCATCATCTGCTCTTTGCTTGTTAAACAAGACACAGGGAGCACCTCGAATGGTACTCCCTGTGTTTTATGGAGCAGATGATGGGAATCGAACCCACACGGTCAGCTTGGAAGGCTGAAGTTCTACCACTAAACTACATCTGCATTTATCGGTAGTATTATATCATATCAATTTGAGTTTGTCAATCGAAAAAGATAAGGGAGGATTACAAAAAGGTAAGGGAGGATTACCGTCCTCCCCTACACCTTTTAAGCAATCGGAAACATGAAGAATCGTCCCAAAAAACCGATCACTGATTCTCGGGATTATCGATGCGATAGATCTCCTGATTATCGATGTCGATATTCGGGATCATGACGGGCTGGATGCCGCAGTTAGCGGTAACGGTGGTGATCAGGGCCTTTGCGTACGGAAACAGCGCCTTGAAGGTCTCGGTATGGATCAGCTCCTTCTTCTCGCCTTCCTTAAACGCGAAAATGCCGACGATGACGACATGAATCTTGAACGCATCGGGATTCTCTTTGTCATGAACCTCGATGTCAAAGGTGCCCTTTGCGACGTTCTTGTTGTTCGCGTACTGCACCTGATAGGAATACTTGTTACCAAGAGAGATCTTGGTACCGTTCTCCAGCGTGTTCGCAAATTCGATTTTATCTACTTTATAAGCCTGTAAGTTTACTACTGCCATAATGATTCTCCTTCTTCTGAATTGATAACAGATATGTGTACAAATCTATTATTCAATAGATTTCGGTGATTATTATAGTCTTTTTTTCTCAAAAAGTCAAACAAGGCATATAACCGCATTTAATGGTTATATGCCTGTCTGTTTAATCAAAAGAAAGAATATCAGTCGTCGTTGACCGGCTCTTTACCTTTTTCCATGATCGCACCGGTTTTTGCGTTGATATCGTAATCGTACTCATAGCCGTTATAGGTGAATTCAATCTCGTACTTTTCAACGCCGTCATCGGTATCAAACTTTTCTTTCGTAAACTGAACCTGAGAGGCATCTAAGCCTGCGTCTGTGAGAGCGGTGGTCTTAGCGGTTTCGATGTCGATTTTGTCGTTGTTCTGCTGCGCGGCGGGAGCTTCTGTAGCCGCAGGAGCGGGAGCCTGTGTTGCGGGTGCGGCGGTTGCAGGAGCCGCGGTTACGGCAGGCGCCGCAGGCTCAGTCGCGGCAGGAGCTGTCTGATTTGCGGCGCATCCCGCAAAAGCAACAACCATAATCATAACCAATACTGCAAATAAAATTCTTTTCATAATATCCTCCTATTTTTACGAATAGTGTCAGGATGCTTCGATCGGCAAACCAATGCCTTCCGGAGCATCAAAGTCGGTGATATAACGCTGGATAGCGGAAACGTCCATCACGTCGATTGTGCCGCTGCTGTCGGCATCAGCAACCTTGAGCTGATCCTCAGATAAGGTAATCAGTCCGCTCAGGTGGCGCTGGAGCAATGTTGCGTCTACGATCTCAACCTTACCGTTTCTATCGATATCACCGAGAATGGAGCTATCGACAGTCGCCGAATACTCAGTATCGGAAGGCATATCATAGCCGTCTTCCAGAGCAGGGAGGGTAACGGTCACTACGTTATCGGCATTTGTCAACAAGGAGCGATGGAACAGCATTGTTGTCTCGGCGTCATAAACATCATACTCGCCGATACCAACCGATACTGCACCGCCGTTTTCGGAGGTGAACTTGATCTGATAATCACTATCGGCAGGAATACGGAAGAATCCGCCGTCATCCGTAGAGGTAAAGCCGATCCATCTGTCCACGCTGTTCTTCACAACACCGTTCTCGATCTGAGCAACTGTCTCGCCGCCGGCGTCGATAACGCTGCCGTTGATCGCGGAGCTTGCATTGACATATACTCTGCGGTAGCCGTCAAGCTGAGAGCCTTTGAACGGAGCAAAATCATTATAATAGCTGTCCTCGGTCTTGAGCCAGGAGATAATGATCTCATTCGCGTGATCGACAAAAAGATTCGTGCCATTGCCGATCAAAGTCGCCGCCGCCTTCATCTGCTCGTTATTGAGCATCAAAGGAAAAACCTCATCACTCTGCCATATATTGCCTAAGATAAGATGAGAGAGAATATGAGTCAGCGCAACACAGGCTTCGTGATCGGTAAGAGTGTCCATCTCCTCCTGCGTCGCACCGGAAGCGGTCATTGCTTCTTCCAAAACACCGCTGAGATAATTCGCTGCGATATGCTTGACCGACTCAGCGTCCTTCAGCAGGTACAAGCCGAGATAACCTGCCGCCTTCGCGATCGTTGACGCATCAATACCGGTATCGGCATAGTCTTCGTCGTCGGCACCAACCGCAGCAATCTCGATCACCTTCTGCATGAGTTGCTCGAATGTGTAGCTGCCGTAGCTTTCAGCTTTTGTGTTCATAAAATACGCGTACATTGCGACAGCCATATAGATTGTGTCGTCACTGCCCGTCAGAGCAGACATCATAGCGGCGCTCTCCTCTTCGGTCAAAGACTCGTAGTAGGCGATCAGATCGGAGAACGGCTGTTCATAGGTCTTGGCGTACTCTTCTCTGCCGCCGGTAATCACGGTCAGGTAAGAGCAAAGACCTCTTAAGTATTCCGCAGGATCGGACGGGATATAGGAGGCGTTATCATCCGCCAACCCGATGGAGCCGTCGACAATCCCCAGCTTTTTGGGACGGAACTGGTTGGAATTGATGCTCGTGCTGTAGGTATCATGTACATAAGCGTTAATGACGCCGAGATTATCGAGCATCTCATCATATTTATCTTCGTTATACAGGATACGGTCGGTACCATAGCGCGTAAAACCCATATCGGCAGGCGCCATAGCGGAAGCAAACTCGGTTTCAAGATAACTGCTGAAAATGCCGGCGTATTTTTCATTACGCGGATCGTTATTCACATCGGCTCCCGAAGGAGTACCGCAGGAGTATGCATAAAGGTCATCGCTGCTGAGCGTTACCGCATCACCGAGATAACCGTTGGGATCATCGATCAGCTTTGCGGCAGTCAGGTTGGCGACGGCTGCGCCGCGGCTGTAGCCGGAGGTCCAGACCTTGATATCACCGCTGATCCCCTGATCGGCAATATAGTCCTTGGCGTAGGCAAGACATTTTTCAGCACAGCTGTCAAAGCCCTTCGCATTGCCCGCTGCACCGAGCACAAAGTTATTGCCCCACTCAGCCTCATAACCGGCACTGCGCGGAATGATAGCGAGCAGCGTATATTCCTTGCCGTTCTGTACGATCTTTTTGTGCGCACAGGCGATACCAAGCGAATCCTTAGTGGGCTTTTTACGATAATCATCATTGATCGCGATATCCGAGAAGCCGATATCATCCAGCACAGCGAGAAGATCGCGGCTCTTGCGCTTGTAGCCCTCTTCATCGAATTCTTCACGGGTAGAACTGACGGAAGCAACCGCCAACGCAAAGCTCATGGTGGAGAGATGAGGATCATACACCTTGCCCGACTTTTTGAAATAATCGTCGGAATAGATATAATAATCCGCATTATCGGTACCGTGGTCAAACTCACCCGTACCCGGGCGATAATAGAACGTGCCCTTGTAATAGGTGCTCCCGCTGTCTGCGGTCTCATCAGACTGTGCAAAAGCAACCACCCTACCGACGGAGAGCGTCATCATCACGGCAAGCAACACAACAAGCGCTCTTTTGAATAAATGATTCATGATACATCCCTTCCTTTCGTAAAAAAATTCAACTACTTTTATACGTCAATCATCCGTATGGCTGCTTACGTTGTTATCATAATATAAACTCTCTCTGATTGCAAGAAAATATCGAAAAAAATAAAACACACAAGAGATCATGCATGAAAAATAAATTATTTGGAAGAAACAAAAATGTTTAGTGTCGATTTTTTCCATAACGATCATCATGCAAAAGCCAACCGAATCAATCTGATTTTTGCGATTCGCCTTTTTACCCTATAATAATGTTAAAGTGTTTTGATGAAACATAGTATGAACTATGCAAAGTCAACTGATCGATGTACCGCAGCGATTTTGATATCAGCGTCAAGGTCAATTTGATTGACGGAAACATTTTTGAAAAAATTTTTTAAAATATTGAAAAAATGTTGTTTTTTGTTGTAATTCTGTTGTAGTGTCCCTGCTATACTGTAGTCACAGTCAAGGGAAAAACAAAAACAAATCCCAAATACAACACAAAAGGAGTAATAACAATGAAAAAGAACAACATCAAAACAAAGGTTATCGCAACAACTTTACTGGCAATCACAATTTTATCGGCAGGAATGATGACAACCACAACAGCATCTGCCGCTGAGACACATCTTTCCACCGGAACATCAATCACAAACGATCTGAAGGTTAGTCTTGACCGCGACCTTAAGTACGCGACAAGCATCAGCTCGGCGACGATTCTCAAGGTGCTCGACGGCGCTACCAAATACGGCAAGTACTTCGCGCCGGCACTCG